>DASVAW010000108.1 GCA_036376135.1 Candidatus Polarisedimenticolaceae bacterium
TCGACCTGCTGCTGCGCGAGGCGAAGCGCACCGGGGAAGCGGCGCCCCTCGCGATGGCCGAGACGACGCTCGACCGGATGGCGCTCGGCGGCATGTACGACCAGATCGGCGGCGGCTTCGCCCGCTACAGCGTCGACGAGAGGTGGCTCGTCCCCCACTTCGAGAAGATGCTCTACGACCAGGCGCTGCTGGTCCCCGTCTACGCCGACGCCTGGCGGGTGTCCCGCAAGCCCCTCTATCGCCGCGTCGTCGAGGAGACGCTCGACTTCGTGCGCCGCGAGCTGACCCACCCCGACGGCGGGTTGTACGCCTCCCTCGACGCCGACAGCGAGGGGCACGAGGGGAAGTTCTACGTCTGGAGCGTCGCGGAGATCGACGAGGTCCTGGGGGCGGAGGAGGGCGCGGCCTGCCGCGCGGCGCTCGGCATCTCCGAGGCGGGGAACTTCGAGGGCGCCAACATCCCGAACCACCTCGACGGCGCCCCCGACGAGGCGCTGGTCCCGGCCCTTTCCGCGTGGAAGGCGAAGCTCCTCGCGGCACGGGCGCGGCGCGTCCGCCCGGCGACCGACACCAAGGTCCTCACCGCGTGGAACGGCCTGGCGATCACGGCGTTCTGCCGCGCGTACCAGGCGTTCGGGCGCGAGGAGGACCTTCGATCCGCCCGCCGCGCCGCCGCCTTCGTCCGCGCGAACCTCTTCCGGGAGGGCCGCCTGCTCGTCACCTGGCGCGAGGGGCGCGCGCAGCTCCCCGCCTACCTCGACGACCACGCCTTCCTCGCGCGCGGCCTGCTCGACCTGTACGAGTCGGCGTTCGAGCGCCGGGATCTCGACGACGCGCTCGGCCTGGCCCGCACGATGCTCGCGCGGTTCCGCGATCCGCGCGGCGGCTTCCACTTCACCGCCGACGACCACGAGCGGCTGCTCGTGCGCACCCGGAGCCTGTACGACGGCGCGTTGCCGTCGGGCTCGGGCGTCGCGACCGAGGTCCTCGCGCGACTCGCGTCCCATCTCGACGACGCGGAGCTGCGCCGCGCGGCCGTCGAGATCCTCGCGGCGCTGCGCCCGCTCGTGGGGAGGGCCCCGACCGCCTTCGCGTCGCTGCTCGCCGCCGCGGACTTCGTCGAGGGGCCGGCCGACGAGATCGTGGTCGCGGGAGCGCCCGGCGACCCGGCGGCGCTCGCGCTGGCCCGCGCGGCGTGGACGACCTACCTGCCGAATCGGACCTTCGCCTTCGCCGTTCCGGGGGAGGCGGCGGCGGGACGCCCGCTCCTCGAGGGGAAAACGCCGGTCTCCGGCCGGGCGGCCGCCTACGTCTGCCGGAACCGGACCTGCTCGGCGCCGGTGACGACCGCGGACGCCCTGTTTGGTATTCTCGGCGGCCGATGAACCGCTCTTCCCGCAAGAAGGTCGCCTGGGAGCATCTCTCCGACGACGATCTGCTCGACGTCCGGATCGGCGACCTCGGCGTGAAGCTGAAGGGGACCCCCGTCGAGACGCGCGTGGCCCAGCTGTTCCGCGAGCTCGACGACGCCGGGCTGCACCTTCGCCCCAGGATGTTCGTCTCCGACGAGTGGCTCTCCCCCGCCGACCAGGCGGCGATCGGCGTCCCGTTCTTCCTCCTTCACCCGCGCCTGCGCGCCCTCGAGAGCCGGATGATGTTCGAGGTCGAGGGGGGAAGCCCCGCGTGGTGCATGAAGCTGCTGCGGCACGAGGCCGGTCACGCCTTCGACCACGCCTACGGCCTGTCGCGCCGGAAGGACTGGAAGGAGACGTTCGGGTCCCCTTCGCGTCCCTACCAGCCGTATTTCTACGAGATCGATCCGCTCAGCCGCGCGTTCGTCCAGAACGTCCCGGACCACTACGCCCAGGCCCACCCCTCCGAGGATTTCGCCGAGACCTTCGCCGTCTGGCTCGACCCGAAATCCGATTGGCGCGAGCGGTACAAGGGGGAGCCCGCGCTGCGGAAGCTGCGCTACGTGGACCGGCTCATGCGCGACGTGCGCGAGCGCCGGGTGCCGCGGCGGCGCTGGATCGTCGGCCCCGAGGCGCGCACGCTCACCTCGCCGCTGCGCCGGTACTACGAGCGCAAGTTCCGGCTGTACAAGCTGCTCGACCTGTCCTTCGCGGTGCGCGACATGAAGAGGATCTTCCGCGTCTCGCGGGCCGCCGAGCCGAAGGACACCGCCGCCGAGTTCATCCGCGCCCGCAAGAAGCGCCTGGTCCAGTCGATCGCCGGGTTCAGCGGCGAGCGCGAGAGTCAGGTCGCGCGTGTCGTGGCGAGCCTCGCGCAGCTCGCCGACCAGAACCGCCTGGTCGTGCGCGGCGACGAGGAGGAAGCCCTGCTCAAGTTCTCCACGTACGCGACCACCCTGATCGTCAACCGCCTGCTCAAGCACACGTACCGGGCGACGAAGCCATGAAGAAGGCCAAGATCGAGAGGCGGAAGCTGCGCATCCTCGTCCTGTTCGAGGTGCACGACCCTCCTGCGCCCGACGAGGAGTACGCGCGGCGCATGCGCGAGGAGCCCGACTGGCGGACCGAGGGGCACGTGGTCAACACCCTGCGCGAGCTCGGCCACGAGGTGCACCTCGGCGCGATCTGGAAGAACGCGCGGGAGGTCGTGGACCTCGTGGAGCGGATCCAGCCGGATCTCGTCTGGAACTTCGTCCAGACCTTCCACGGTTCGCGTTACTTCGAGAGCAACATCGCGGGCGTCCTCGAGCTGTGCCGCGTGCCGTACACGGGTTGCGGCCATCGTGCCCTGATGCTGTGCCAGGACAAGGCGCTCTCGAAGAAGATCCTGAAGCACCACCGCGTTCCGATCGCGCCGTTCGTCGTCTCGCACCGGACCAACCCGCTCAAGAAGCTGTCGAAGTCGATGTTCCCCGTCCTGGTGAAGCCGCTGGCCGAAGAGGGCTCCGTCGGGATCTCCCGGGACTCGTTCGCCGAGACGGAGGAGCAGGCGCTCGCCCGCGCGGCGTTCCTGCACGAGCGCCTGAAGGGGGACGTGATCATCGAGCAATACGTCCAGGGACGCGAGATCTACGTCGGCGTCGTGGGGAACGAACGGCTGACGGTCCTGCCGCCCCGCGAGCTCGTGTTCACGAAGGTGCCCGAAGGCGAGCCCAAGTTCGCCAGCTACAAGGCGAAGTGGGACGACGGGTACCGCGAACGCTGGGGGATCAAGAACACCTTCGCCGAGGAGCTCCCCGAGCCCGTCCAGCGCGCGCTGCGCACGACGGCCAAGCGCGTCTACCGCGTGCTCCAGATGCGCGGGTACGGACGCATCGATCTGCGCGTCTCCGAGGACGGGAAACTCACGGTCGTCGAGGCGAACCCGAACCCCGAAATCGCCAAGGGCGAGGACATCGCGGAGGCCGCGCTCAAGACCGGCCTCGCCTACCCCGAGCTCATCGAGCGGATCGTGCAGCTCGGCCTCGCCTCCCGGGCCATCTAGGAAGCGGCGACGATGGAGCTTCTCGGCCCCCACGGGATCGGCGCCTGGGTCCTGTTCAACGTGATGATCCTCGCCTTCCTGGCGCTGGATCTCGGCGTGTTCAACCGGAAGTCGCGCGTGCTCGGGGTGCGCGAGTCGATCTTCTGGAACGTGGTCTGGACCTCCGCGGGGCTGGCCTTCGCCCTGGTCGTCGGGCGACTGTACGGGAAGACCAGCGCGATCGAATACGTGACGGGGTACGTGCTCGAACGGGCGCTTTCGATCGACAACATCTTCGTGTTCGTCGTCGTGTTCCGGTACTTCTCGGTCCCCCGCGAGCACCAGCACCGGATTCTCTATTGGGGGATCCTCGGAGCGCTGATCATGCGGGGCGCGCTGATCCTCGCGGGCGCCGCGGCGGTCGCCCGGTTCCACTGGCTGCTCTACGTCTTCGGCGCGTTCCTCGTGTACACCGGATTCCACCTGCTCCTGAAGAAGGACGAGGCCCCCGAGCCCCACAAGAACCCGGCGGTACGCCTGGCCTCGAGGATCTTTCCCGTGACCCACGAGCTCCACGGGGAGCACTTCTTCGTGAGGTTGCAGGGCGTCCTGCACGCGACGCCGCTGCTGCTCGTGCTGCTCGTCGTGGAAACGACCGACCTGCTGTTCGCGTTCGACTCGATCCCCGCGGTGTTCGGCGTGACGCGCGACCCGTTCATCATCTACACGAGCAACGTCTTCGCGATCCTCGGTCTGCGGGCGATGTATTTCCTGCTCGCCGCGATCCTCCCGAGCTTCCGCTTCCTGAACTACGGATTGTGCGCCGTGCTGGTCTTCATCGGGCTGCGGATGCTCGCCGAGCCCTGGATCGAGATCCCCGTGACCTGGGCGCTCACGCTCGTGTGCGTGATGCTGGGAGCGAGCATGCTCGCGTCCCTCATCCCGAAACGGAAATAGGGGTCAGGCCCCTTTTACTTACAAAGCACGGGCGAACGCCCGTGCTTTGTAAGTAAAAGGGGCCT
>DASVAW010000109.1 GCA_036376135.1 Candidatus Polarisedimenticolaceae bacterium
GGTGACGGTCGTCCTCGGCTACACCTTCGACGCGCCCGACGACGAGCGCCCGGCCCTCGCGCTCGCCGGGGCGCTCCTGTCCGACGAGCTGGCGTTTGAGCTCCGCGAGAAACGCGGCCTCGCCTACCAGATGGGGGCGTCGATCGCGCCGTGGGGCGGACGGATGCGCCTGCTCGTCACGATGGGGACGCGCAAGGAGAACCTCGATGCGGCGCTCGCGGGCCTGCGCGAGGGGATCGCGGCGTTCTCCCCCAAGGACGACGAGGCGGTGAAGCGGGCGGCGGCGGCGATGCGCGGGCGCCTGCTCATGCGGCGTCTCACGCGGATCAACCAGGCGTATTTCCTCGCCCTGGACGTCCTCGACGGGCGTCCTCCCGGCGGGGATCTCGCCCGGATCGACGCGTTGCTGAAGCTCGATCGGGAGAAGGTCGCGGCGGCGGCGAAGCGTCACCTGGACGCGGGGAAACTCGTTGCGGTCGTCCGCTGACGGGGCTAGGCTCGACGCCTCCATGAGGCACGCCGCACCCCAGCGCCCGGCGGCCCTGCTGGCCGCCGTCGGGATCGCCGCGATGGCGATCGCGGCGTTTTTCCACCATCACGGCCCCCTGGTCCTCGACGTCACCCCCGAACGGCCTTCCCTCGTCGGGGTCTCGGACGAGGGACCCTCCGCCTGCGCGCTCTGCGCGGGCGACCCGGCGACGTACGACGGCCCGGTCGCGGAAGCCCCCGGCCCCGAGCTCTCGCGCACCCCGCTGCGTCCCTTCGAGGTTCCGTCCGACCACCGTGTCGCGCTCGCCTCCGGAACCCCGCGCTCCCCTCCGCCCTCCGCCGCGTTCGCGGTGTAGGGAACCCCGCGTCCCTGGCGGGGCGCGTTTCGGAGGTGCCGATGCGATCTTGGACGCTCCCGACGGCGGTCTTCCTCTCGTTCGGGGCGGGGCTCGCGCAGGACGCGACCCCGCCCCCGGCGAAGAACTACCTGAACCTCTCCCTCGACGGGCTGCTCGCCGTAGGGGGCTCCACCGAGCCCGACATCGACGGGCTGCAGCTCGGCGGTCACGATCCCGCCCAGCGCGGCTTCACCCTGCAGAACCTCGAGGTGGTCTTCGAGGGCGCGGTCGATCCGTATTTCCGCGGGCAGGCGAACGTGATCCTGCAGATCACCCCAGACGGCGAGACCAACGTCGAGCTCGAGGAGGCCTTCGCGACGACCTCGTCGCTCCCCGCGAATCTGCAGGTGAAGGCCGGGCAGTACCTGACCGAGTTCGGTCGGATCAACACGAGCCATCCGCACGTCTGGGACTTCGTGGACCAGCCGATCGTCTCGGCGCGGATGTTCGGCGGGGACGGGCTGCGCAGCGTCGGAGCGCGCCTGTCGTGGCTGATGCCGACCCCGTTCTACTCCGAGCTCTTCCTCGCGGTCCAGAACGCCCGCGGGGAGACGCTGACGAGTTTCGGTGCGGTCGAGGGGGACACCGCGTTCGGCAGGCCGATCGTCGGAAGCGACGTGGCGGGGGCGGGGGACCTGCTCGTCACCCCGCGGTGGGCCGGCTCGTTCGAGCTCACCGACAACCAGACGCTCCTCGTCGGGGCGTCGTCGGCCTCGGGGCCCAACGGCACCGGCGCCGACGGGAAGACCCGGATCGACGGCGTCGACGCCTTCTGGAAGTGGAAGTCCGCGACGGCGCAGAAGGGGTTCCCCTTCGTGAAGGTGCAGGCCGAGGGGATGTGGAGGACCTACGACGCCGCGGCGACCGAGACCCTCCCCGCCGAGTCCTTCCGGGACCACGGCGCCTACGTGCAGGTCCTGTGGGGGTTCAAGCCGGGATGGGTCGTCGGCGCCCGCGTGGACGCCGCCGGCGGGGACGACGGCGGGGCGGCGCTCGAGGAGCCCGCGCTCGACGAGAGGTCGCGGTACTCGCTCGTCGCGACGTGGTATCCGACGGAATACTCCAAGCTCCGGCTCCAGTACAGCCGCGACGACCGCTCGGCCTACGCGGACGCGCACACGGTGTGGGCCCAGTTCGAGTTCCTCCTCGGCGCGCACGCCGCGCACAAGTTCTAGGAGGCCGCGATGACCTCGATGCTCTTCGCCGCGGCCGTCCTCGCGAACCTGAAGGTCGTCGCCACGACGGGCGAGTACGGCGCCCTAGCCTCCGCGATCGGAGGGCCGCGCATCGCCGTCACCGTCCTCGCGAAACCGACCGAGGACCCCCATTTCGTCGACGCCAAACCCAGTCACCTCGTCACCCTCAACAAGGCCGACGTGTTGATCCAGGGGGGCGCTGAGCTCGAGCAGGGGTGGCTCCCGCCGCTGCTCGAGGGGGCGCGCAACGCGAAGATCCTCCCCGGATCTCCCGGCCACGTGAAGGCCGGCGAAGGGGTGACGCTGATCGACGTGCCGGCCGCCCTCGATCGGTCCCAGGGAGATCTGCACGGCGCCGGGAACCCGCACTTCATGATGGACCCCGGGAACGCGCGGATCGTCGCGCGACACCTCGCGGAGGTGTTCTGCGCGGCGGACGCCGGAAGCTGCGCCGACTACCGCACCGGGCTCGCGGCCTTCGAACAGGCCCTCGACGGGCGCCTGGCGGCCTGGACCGCCCGGCTCGCGCCGTTCAGGGGGACGCCGATCACGACGTACCACCCGACCTGGAAGTACTTCGCGGCGCGCTTCGGGCTCGTCTCCGACGTGTTCCTGGAGCCGAAGCCGGGGATCCCCCCGTCGCCCCCCCACCTCGCGGAGGTGATCACCGCGATGACCTCGCGGAGGATCCCCATCGTGCTCGTGGAGCCGTTCCAGTCGCGCAAGACCGCCGAGGCCGTTGCCTCGCGCACCGGGGCGACCGTCGTGAGCGTCGGCCAGTTCCCGGGGAGCCTTCCGGGAACCGAAGGGGACTACCTGAAGCTGATGGACGCGAACGTCGAGGCGATCGCGTCGGCCCTCGAGAAGGCGAAGGGGCGGTGAGATGGAGCTCTTCACCCTCTGGTTGTGGCCCCTGATCGCGCTGCTGGTCCTTCCGGGGCTGCTCGTGTACTTCGGACTGCACGTCGTCGAACGCGGGGTCATCTTCGTGGATCTCGCCCTCGCGCAGATCGCCGCCCTGGGCGTGTGCGTCGCCCTCGCGATGGGGGCGGAGGCCCATCACAGCCTCCTGCCGTACGCGATGGCCGTCTCCTTCACGCTCATCGGGGCGGCGTTGTTCGCCTGGACGCGCTTCCGCCACGCGCGCGTCCCGCAGGAGGCGATCATCGGGATCGTTTACGTCGTCGCGGCGGCGGCGGCGACCCTCGTCCTGAGCCACACCGCGGAAGGGGACGAGGCGCTCAAGAACCTCCTGGTCGGCAACGTGCTCCTGGTCACGAAGGGGGAGGTCCTGCGCACCGCCGCGCTGTTCGCGGCGATCGGACTCGTGCACCTGCTCCTTCGCCGGAGGTTCCTGCTCGTGACGTTCGACGAGGACGCGGCGCGGGCGCAGGGGGTGCGGCTGCGCCTGTGGGACTTCCTCTTCTACGCGACCTTCGGGATCACGGTGACGAGCTTCGTCCAGATCACCGGGGTCTACCTCGTCTTCTCGTATCTCATCGTGCCGGCGGTCTGCGGTGCCTTGCTGACCGCGGGCGTGCAGGCGCGCCTTGCGATCGGCTGGGCGGTCGCCCTCGTCGCGGGGGTCTCGGGGCTGCTGATCTCGGTGTACGGGACGAGTCTCGACCTTCCGACCGGGCCGACGATCGTGTGCTGCTTCGGCTTCCTTCTCGCGATCTCCGGCGTCGTGGTGAAGCTCCGGCGGTAGAATCGGCCCCTTGTCGCCGAAGCCGCTCGAATCGTTCCTCGCCGCGCGCTCCCTGGGGGCCCGACTCGACGCCTTCGTGCGCCTGGTCCGCTGGACGCGTGAAGGGGGCGAGGGGTTCGAGCGCCTGACGTCCCTCGTCGCGACGATCGAGGGCTCGTCGGAAATCGGGGAGCGGTTCCGCGCGGCGGCCCATCCGATCTTCGAGGAGGCCGAGGGCGTCTCCCTCTTCGCGGACGTCGGAATCCCGAGCGATCGGGGGCTGCTGGCCGAGATCGGCGACCGCCTGTTCGAGCGGGTCCTCCCGCGCCCGCGCGGCGACCGCGACCTCGCGAAGCTCGTCCGCCGCCTGTTCCCGACCCCCGAGGAGGGGGCGCGGCTCCGGACGATGCCCCCCGAGACCTTCCGGCGGATGTACGCGCTCCTCGCCCCGGGGGGCTGGGCGCTCCCGGAGCCGCTGCGCGACGATTTCGCCGACGCGTTTCGGCTGCTCGCCGTGCGCGCGGCGGGGCAGGGGCTCTCCTCACGGGTGCACGCCCTCGTTCCGGCCGATCGCGTCTCCGCCTCGCCCTTCTGGCGGCTCCCCGCGGCGGCGGAGGCGCTCGCCCAGGCCTGGTTCGAGCGGCGCGACGCCCGGGCCGCCATGGACGCTTGGCGCTCCGTCCGGACCGAAACGCGCTCGGCCGTCGCCGAGCTCCACCGCCGGATGGACGCCGAGGGGGTCGCGACCGACGTCGTCCACGCGCTCGACGTGATCGAGCGCTGCCTCACGCGCATGGAGGCGATGGCCGACGTGATGGCCGCGACCGACGTCGAGACGCGGATCGCGGCGATGCAGCGCCTGCTCTCGCGCCTGGTCGTCTTCACCCGGCAGGACCGCAGCATCCGGTGGCTCCTGCGCTCGCGCACGGAGCTCTTGCACCGGAAGATCGTCGAGCGGTCGGGGGAGACCGGGGAACACTACGTCGCCCTGGACCGCGCCGAGTACCTCGCCACCTGGGGGAAGGCGGCCGGCGGGGGACTGCTCACGACCTTCACCGCGGCGCTCAAGATGGCGGTGTCGGCCTTCCACGCCGCACCCTTCGTGCACGGCTTCCTCTACGGCCTCAACTACGCGGTGAGCTTCCTGCTCCTCCAGCGCTGGCACCTCGTCCTCGCGACCAAGCAGCCGGCGATGACGGCGGCGAAGCTCGCCGCGATCGTCCGGACCTCCGAGGGAGCGGCGCGCGACGAGGAGATCGGCGCCTACGCGGCGAGGATCGTCCGTTCCCAGCTCGCGGCGGCGATCGCCAACGTCGTCGTCGTCGCGGCCGGGGCGTACGCCTTCGACCGGATCTTCCGGCTGGCGTTCGACCGGAGCTACCTCTCCTCCGAGACGGCGCTCCACGTCTACGAGGCATTGAGCCCGCTCGACAGCGGGACGGTCTTCTACGCGGCGGTGACGGGGGTGATCCTGTACGCGGCCAGCGTCGTCGGCGGGTGGCTGGACAACTGGAGCGCGTACCACAAGATCCCGCGCGCGATCGCCGAGCACCCGGCGGGGGAGACGTTCGGCCGCGAGCGTCTCGAGCGGCTGGCGGAATCGGTCAAACACGGGATCGGAGGGTTCGGGACGAACGTGTCGCTCGGGTTCATGCTCGGCATGACCCCGGCGCTCGGCGAGTTCCTCGGCATCCCCCTCGACGTCCGGCACGTGACCCTGTCCACCGGACAGCTCGCCCTCGCGACGGCGGCCCTCGACGTGAAGTGGTTCGCGGAGGGACGCTTCGTCTACGGCGCGCTCGGGATCGGGACGATGTTCGTCCTCAACCTCTCCGTGAGCTTCCTGCTGTCGCTGTTCACCGCGGCGCGGGCGTACGGGATGGGGACGAGGGAGACCGGCCGGATGCTCCTGAAGATCCTGGCGCGGTTCGTCCGGAAGCCGGGGGAGTTCCTGTTCCCCTAGCGCCTTCCCGCCGGGGCCGGAAGCAAGGCTCCCTCCCGGAGCAATTTCAGGTTCACCGCCGTCTTCCAGTCGTCCGGTTTCAGGGCTAGGGCGACCTCGAACGCCTGCTTCGCCGCGTCGTTGTTCCCGGCGAGCGCCAGCGCGTAGCCGAGGTTGTGGAACGCGCGCGCATTCTCGGGGGACTTCCGCGCGACGTCTCCCCAGAAGACGACCTCGTCGGCGTACACGCGGTTGCGAAGGTGCGTCGAAAACACGAGCGCCGCGCACAACGCGCCCACGACCCACGTCGATCGCGGGATCTTCCCAATCAGGAACGCAACCCCGACCAGCGGCAGGTAAAGCTGCCGGTCGTTGGCGACGTCCAGGCGCGGCAGGATCGAATTCGTCGGGAGGAGCCACAGGAAGAACCACAACACGCCGAACCGGAGCGCGGGCCAGCGCCAGGCCGCCGCGAGCACGCCGACGATCGCCACGCCCTTCAGGACCAGCACCCCGTCCCACGACGTCCGCACCGGCAGCATGGGATCCGCATTCAGGAGATCCGGCCGCACGACCTGCCCGGCGAGCCAGAGGATCGCGTCGATCTGGGTGCGCACCTGATCGAGGGGCGGCCGGGCCGAGAGGCTCGTGACCAGCAGGTGCCGGTAGGTCGGCGTCGCGAGCACGACCGCCGCGATCGCCGCGAGGACGGCGACGTGGGTTTTCACCTCCCGCCACCGCTTCGGCTCGATCAGGATCAGCGCGAGGGGGAGGACCGCGACGTATTCCTTCACGCCCAGGGCGAGGACGAACAGGGCGGGGGAGAGCCACCTCCGCCCTTTCATCCAGGCGAGCGCGCTTCCGAGGGCGAACATCGCGGCGAGGGAGGTCGACCGCCCCGAGACGTAGGTCACCGCCTCGGTCTGCACCGGGTGCAGCGCGAAGAGCAGCGCGGCGAGCAGCGCCGTTCGCGCGGTGGAAAGCCGCTTCAGGATCGCGAACACGAGCGCGGCGTTCGCGGCGTGCACCAGCACGTTGAAGGCGACGAACCCCGGAACGCCCAGGCCGATCTCCCGGTTGAACGCGTAGCTGAGCTTGAGCAACGGTCGGATCCCCGGCATCGACGCCCACCACGCCGCGAGCGAGGCGACCTTCGGCTCGTTGGCGATCACGTTCCAGTCGTCGAACTGGAACGAGCCGGGGAAGGCGTTGGCGTACGCGGCGAGGATCGCCGCGACGATCAGCAGGTAAGGCGCCGCCTCACGGGTTCCGGTCGGCCGCATCGAACGCGTTCTCGATCATCGCCTGGCCGGTCCACCAGCGGTCGGGGGCGCCGAGCAGGACCAGGAGCACGCGGCGGGAGCGGCGCTCCACCAGGGCGATGACGCACTTCCCCGCGCCGTCGGTGAACCCGGTCTTGATCCCCTTCGTTCCCGGAAGGCGGCCGAGGAACTG
>DASVAW010000110.1 GCA_036376135.1 Candidatus Polarisedimenticolaceae bacterium
CCCGAGACGATCTACGTCGTCCCGATCAAGAGCGACTCGGAGCATTTCCCGCCCGAGGGGAAGCTGCGCGTCTACCGCAGCCGCACCGGCGGCAACGACTGGGAGCCGCTCACGAAGGGACTCCCCCAGCGCGACTGCTACGTCAACGTCCTGCGCGACGCGATGGCGACCGACACGCTCGACCCCTGCGGCGTCTACTTCGGGACGACCGGCGGCCAGGTCTACGCCTCCTCCGACGCGGGGGATTCCTGGGAGCCGATCGTGAGCCACCTGCCGGCCGTGCTGTCGGTCGAGGTGCAGACCCTCCCATGATCCGCATCGTGCTCCCCGCGCCGCTTCGCACCCTCGCGCGGATCGAGGGCGAGGTCCGGCTCTCGGTCGAAGGGGTCGTGACGCAGCGGACCGTGCTCGACGCCCTCGAGGCGGCGCACCCGGCGCTCCTCGGAACCACGCGCGATCCGTCCACGAAGAAGCGGCGCGCGTTCGTCCGGTTCTTCGCCTGCGGGCAGGACCTGTCCGACGTCTCCCCGGACGCCCCCCTCCCCGATCCGGTCGCCTCGGGGGCCGAGCCGTACCTCGTGGTCGGAGCGATCGCGGGAGGTTGACCCCCGCGGAGGTCCCCCCTACCATCGGCGAAACCAAAGGGGGACCCGATGGACTGCGCCACCCACGCCGGAGCTCCCGCGGTCGCGGCCTGCACCCGTTGCGAGCGTCCGATCTGCGACGCATGCCGCAAGCCGCTCGACGGTCGCCCGTACTGCGCGTCGTGCGTGCAGGAGTTGGAAGCGAGGCTCGCGGTCGCCGCACCCGCGGAGCCGAAGCCCGAAGCCCCGTCGCTCCAGCCGGAAGCGGGGCCGTCGCCCAAGGCGGTCGCCTACGCCGTCGCCGCGGGAATCCTCGGAGCGCTCGCCTGGTACGGGATCACGGAGGTGACGAGCCTGAAGGTCGGAATCGTCGCCATCGGCGTCGGATGGCTCGTGGGGCGGGCGGTGGTCCTCGGCGCCGGAGGCGGCGGGAAGGCGCTCGCTCTCGTCAGCCTCTTGATCGCCCTGATCGCCATGGCGCTCGGGGAATACCTGATCCTCAATCACGAGGTACGTGCGTTCCTCCTGGAGCGCGACGCCGGCGCGGATCCCGGCTGGTTCCTTTCCCCCGCGAAGCTGATGCCGATCTACGCCGACTCCTTCGGGATCCTCGATGCGGTCTTCTACGCCATCGGCGCGTGGGAGGCGTACCGCGGGCCCGCGAGACCGCAGGCGGGCCCTTGACCGACGACGCGGAGCATCTCGAGCGGCTCCGGCGCGAGCGCGAGGTCCGGGCCGCTCCCGCGCCGAGCCGCGCCCGCCGGGCGGGGCTCCTCGGTCTCGTCGCGATCGCGCTGGCGGTCCTCGGGAAGCTGAAGGGGGTGCTCGGGGCGCTGAAGTTCCTTTCGCTCGGCAAGGTGCTCACGACCGGCGGCACGATGGTGCTGTCGATCTGGGCCTACGCCTTCGCCTTCGGGCTTCCGTTCGCCGCCGGGTTCGTGCTTCTCATCTTCGTGCACGAGATGGGGCACGCCGTCTGGATCCGGCGTCACGGCCTGCGGGCGGGGGCCCCGGTGTTCATTCCCTTCGTCGGCGCGATGATCGCGCTGAAGGACCAGCCGCGCGACGCCGTCGTGGAGGCCGAGATCGCGATCGCCGGCCCGATCGCGGGAGGGCTCGCCGCCGCGGCCTGCTGGGGCCTCGGCTCGTGGACGGGGCGCCCGATCTTCCACGCGCTGGCCTACTCGGGTTTCTTCCTCAATCTCTTCAACTGCCTTCCGGTCTCTCCGCTCGACGGGGGGCGCGTCGCCGCGGCGATCTCGCGTTGGCTCTGGGTCGCGGGCCTCGCGGCGGCGGTGCCGCTCGCGTTGTGGTCGCTCCATCCGATCCTCATCGTCATCCTCGTGCTCGGCACGGTGCGCGCGATCAAGTCGTTCCGGGGCCCCGAACGGGAACAGGCCTACTACGCGATCCCGCCGCGGACCCGCTGGGCGATCGCGGGGGTGTATTTCTACGTCGTGGTCACCCTTGCCCTCGGGGCGGCGGTGCTGCATCGTGCTTCGACGGGATGAGCCCAGCCACGATCCGCCCGGCCCGAATCGAGGACGTCCCCGCGGCCTCCCGCCTCGCCGCGGCCCTCGTCCGCCAGCACCATGCCTTCGACCCCGATCGCTTCATGCTCGTGGAGCCGGTCGAGGAGGGGTACGCGCGGTTCCTGAGCACGCAGGTGGACCGCGAAGGGGTCGTGCTCCTCGTCGCCGAGCTCGACGGCACGGTCGTCGGGTACCTCCTCGGCGGGCTGGAGGGGCGCGACTGGATGCTGCTGCTCGACGATTGCGGGATGATCCACGACGTCTACGTGGACGCGTCGGCGCGCGGTCGAGGCATCGGCACGGCGATCGTCGAGGAGGCGGTCGCCCGGCTCGTCGCGATGGGGGTGCCCCGCGTCGTCCTCTCGACGGCGTGGCCGAACGAGGCGGCGCGGCGCCTGTTCGCGAAGCTCGGTTTCCGGGAGACGATGGTCGAAATGACGCGGGAGGCCGGTGGGTCCCACCACTCCGGCTAGGAGGTTCGCCATGGCCGCGAAGAAGATCCTCATGATCGTCGGCGACTTCGTCGAGGATTACGAGGCGATGGTCCCGTTCCAGATCCTCACGATGGTCGGCCACACCGTCGACACCGTCTGCCCGGGGAAGAAACCGGGGGACACGGTGAAAACCGCCGTCCACGACTTCCAGGGCGATCAGACCTACGTCGAGTACCCCGGCCACCGGTTCGCGATCCACGCGGACTTCGACGCCGTCGAGCCGGCGTCGTACGACGCGCTCGTGATCCCGGGGGGGCGCGCACCGGAGTACCTGCGGCTGAACCCGCGCGTCCTCGAGATCACCCGCCACTTCTTCGAGAAGGGGAAGCCGGTCGCGGCGATCTGTCACGGCCCGCAGATCCTCGCGGCGGCCGGGGTCCTGAAGGGGCGGCGCGCGATCGCCTATCCCGCGGTGGCCCCGGAGATCGTCGGCTGCGGCGGGTCGTTCGGCGAGGTCAACGCGACCGCGTCGAACGCGATGACGGACGGGAACCTGGTCACCGCCCCGGCGTGGCCCGCCCACCCGGCGTGGATGAAGCAGTTCCTGGCGCTGCTCGGCTCGACGGTGCAGGCCTGAGGCCGCGGGCTTGAACCGCAAGGCGCTCGCCTGGCTCTACGCGGAGCTGCCGATCCTCGTCCGCGACGGCGTCCTCTCCCCGGAAGGCGCCGAAGCGCTTCGCCGCCGGTACGGTCCGCTCGACGACCCGGGAGGCGGCCGCGTCCTGCGGATCGTGCTCGCCGCCTTCGGCGCGCTTCTGGTCGGGGGCGGCATCCTGCTGATCCTCGCGCACAACTGGGAGGACCTCTCCCGGCCCTTGCGGGCGGGGCTCGCGATCGGCCTCCTCCTCGCGGCGCAGGGGCTGGGGCTTCACACCTTCCTGCGGCGGCGCGACCAACCCGCGTGGGTGGAGGTCTCGGGCGCGTTCTGGCTGACGTCGGTCGGCGCGTGCATCGCGCTCGTCAGCCAGACCTACCACCTCGAGAGCGATCTCGAGTCCTTCTACCGGGTCTGGATGTGGCTCGTCCTCCCGGTGCCGTACCTCCTGGGGTCGCGCGTCGCGGCGATCGGCTTCTTCGCGCTCGTCGTCGCGCGGTCCTTCGAGTGGCACGGGTGGCGATCGGACCTCCCCGTCGACCTTTGGCTCTCGGCGATGCTCGGGTTGCCGTTCGCCTGGAACGAGGTCCGGCGTCGCGGATCCGAGTGGGCGACCGCGCTGGTCGTGCTCGCCGCGGCGGCGGCGCTTGCCGTCGTCGGGCTGACCGTCTCCTTCGAGGACCGCTGGAAGGCGATGACGATCCTCTTCTCCACGGCGCTGTTCGCCGCGCTCTACGGGATCGCGAGCGTCCCGGGAGCCCCGCCGGGGCCGTGGCGCGGCCGCCTGCGCGGCCCCGCGTGGCTCGCCCTGATCGTGACGGGGCTCGTCCTCTCGTTCGACGGGTCGCCGTGGTCGCCCATCGAGCCGCTCCCGCGGGGAGCCGACGGGGTCGGCCCCGGCTCGTGGCTGACCGGCGTCGCCGCCGTCGCGTGGCTTGCGGTCGCGAGCCTCGCCGCGCTCCGGCTCCTGCGCGATCGGCTCCCGGCCGACGGCGCCTGGGCCTGCGGGGGTCTCGTGGGCGCTTCGGGCGTGACGCTCGCCCTCGCCGGACACGACGTCGCCGCGGCGGCGCTCGTCAACGTGTGGCTTCTCGCCGCGGGCTCCCTCGCGTTGCGCTCGGGGCTGCGCCGCGGATCGCTGGGCGAGGCGAACCGGGGCCTGTTCGCGCTGGCCGCCCTCGCCGCGGTCCGCTTCTTCGACACCGACCTGGGCTTTCTCGTGCGCGGGGTCGGGTTCGTCGTCCTCGGACTGGCCTTCCTCGGTACCAACCTCTGGCTGCTGCGCCGGGGGAGGGAGGGGCGCTCGTGAAGCACCCGTGGCTTCCGGCGGCGGTCGTGCTCTGCGCGCTGCAGGCGGCCGTCCCCGCCGGCTCGATCGTCCGTTACGAGAAGACCCTCCGCGACGGAAAGCCGATCAAGCTCCGCGTGGAGCCGGTCGACCCCGCCGACGCCTTCCGCGGGCGGTTCGTCGCGATCCTGCCCACGCTGATCGCGCCGACGGACTCGATCCCGGGGGCGACGGGAATCGAGGCGTGGCGGTGGCGCGGCTGGGCGATCCTCGAGCCGGACGCCGACGGGTTCGCCCGGGTCGTCCGGGTGACCGACGTGAGGCCCGAAGGAGCCGACGCGCTGCGCGTCCGCTACGGCGGCCCGGCGTGGGACCGCGTCGACGGCGAGGAGCCTCGCCTGATCGGGGAGCGCCTGGTCAGCGAGCTCGACCGCTACTACATGAACGAGCGCCGGGCCCCCGCGGCCGAAGCCGCCTACCGCGAGCACGCCTCGCGCGCGAAGAACGACGCCTGGATCGCCGTGCGACTGCGCGACGGCGTCGGCGTCATCGAGGGGCTTTACGTCGACGGGCGGCCGATCGAGGAGGCGGCGCGGCCTTGACCGCCGGCCTCTTGACGACCGACTCGTAGTAGGCGATGAACTCCTTCGCCGAAACGCGCCGGAACATCTCGCCGACGACGTCGAGCGGAACGTCGTCGAGCGACTTGAACCGGATGCAGCATTTCCCCAGGTCGAGCTTCTTGCCGGCCGCGGCCCAGCGCTCGCGCAGCCAACGCTCTTCCTCGGGCTTCCCGTACACGGACATCACGTAGAGCGACATGTGCTGCTTCTGGGAGGCGAGACCGGCGAACGGAAGCGGTTGCTTCGGGTCGCAGTGATAGCCGGCCGGGTAGACGCGGTGGGGAACGGCGTACCCGATCATCCCGTACTGCATCCCCTCCTCGATGGGCTCGTCCATGTTGGCGAGGATCACCTTCCGGACCGCCTCGATCGCCTTGCGACGGTCGGGGGGAAGCGCGTCGAGGTACGCGCGAACCGTCCTGGCCTTGCTCTGCATCGTCGCTCTCCTCAGCCCGGCCGCGAGAGTCCGAGCTTCTTGATCCGGCTGCGCAGCGTGTTCGGGTGCATGTCGAGGACCCGCGCGGCGCCGCGCTCCCCCTCGATGACCCAGTTCGTCCTGGCGAGCGCGTCGAGGATCTGCCGTCGCTCGGAGGCCTTGAGCCCCGTCGACGGCTCGGGCTCGGCGGCCGCCGGGGCGGGCAGCAGCTCGACGGGGATGTCGAGGACGTCTCCCGACGCGAGGATCACCGCGCGCTCCAGGACGTTCTCGAGCTCGCGGACGTTCCCGGGCCAGAGGTAGGCGGACAGGCGGGCGACCGCCCCTTCGGGAATCGATCGGATGCGTTTCCCCACCCTGGCCCCGAACCGGTCCACGATGAAACGCGTGAGCAGCGGAATGTCGGACTTGCGCTCCCGCAGCGGCGGGAGGTGCAGCGGGAACACCGCGATCCGGTAGTAGAGGTCCTGGCGGAAGCGCCCCTCGGCCACCGCCCGCTGCAGGTCGCGGTTCGTCGCCGAGATGACGCGCACGTCCGCCCGGATCGTGACGTTTCCGCCGACGCGCTCGAACTCCTTCTCCTGCAGGACGCGGAGCAGCTTCACCTGTACGTCCGGCGGGATCTCCCCGACCTCGTCGAGGAAGATCGTGCCGCCGTGCGCGAGCTCGAACCGGCCGATCCGGCGGGCGATCGCGCCGCTGAACGCCCCGCGCTCGTGACCGAACAGCTCGCTCTCCACGAGGCCGGTGGGGAGCGCGGCGCAGTTGACCTTGATGAGGGGCTTCTCGCGGCGGGGGCTGCGCGAGTGGACCGCGCGGGCGATCAGCTCCTTGCCGGTCCCGGTCTCGCCGGTGATGAGCACCGCGGCGTCCGTCGGCGCGACGCGGCCCACCGCGTCGAGGACGCGCAGCAGCGCGGGGGAGCTCCCGACGATCTCCTCGTAGTTGTGGACCGTCTGGATCTCCTCGCGGAGGTAGAGGTTCTGCTCCTCGAGGCGGGCCTTCTCGCGCGCCATCCGAACCTGGTCGGTGATGTCCACGATCATGGTGCGCGTGTGTTTTCCGTCGGGCTCGGGGCGCGACCACCAGCGAACCCAGACCGGGCGGCCGTCGTCCTTCCGGCGCAGCTCGAGCTCGACCCAGGAGAACTCGGCGCCTCGCGTCTTCATCGCCGCGAGCGCCTGCTCGACGCGCCGGACGTTCTCCGGGTCGGGCGCGAGGAGGTCCTTGCCGTAGGTCTGCGTCACCTCCTCCGGGCGGATCCCGAGAAGGCGGCACGCCGCGCGGTTCGCGCGGACGAAACGCGACTCGAGGTCCTCGTAGATGTAGGCGATCGGCGCTTCCTCGAAGAGATCGCGGTAGCTGCGTTCCCGCGCGAGGAGCTCCTGGTCCGCCCGCATCCGCTCCAGCTCCGCCGCGGCCCGCGCCGCAAAGATCCGGAACACGTCGACTCGGCGGGGCTCGTCGGGCATCTCCCGTTCGTCGAAGATCGCGAGGTGCCCGAGCGTCGTGCCGTTCGCGTCCCGCAGCGGCACGCCGAGATAACTCTCGATGCCCAGCTCGACGAGGGGGCGATCGTCGGGGAAGTTGACCTGCACGCCTCTCGGGTGGTGGCAGAGTCGACCCGCCACCACCTCTTCGCACGGAGTGCCGGCGAGCTCCCACTCCACGGCGGCCTCGAGGCGATCGCGGAACCAGAAGGCGAGGGTGCGCGCCCGCGACGGGGGAACGAACTCCGCGACGAAGGCGTAACGGGCGCCGGTCGCGATCGCGAGCTGGCGCGCCAGGCTCTCCAGGAACGCCGCGCCGGTGCCGGACGCCGTACCGGCCACCAGCGCCCGCAACACCTCGACGTCGTCGGGAACGGACGAGAACCCCTCGGACATGACCCACCGCCTTCCGCGTACGGCGATCGGCGGAGTCTAGCAGCGTGCGGCCCCACGACGGCTCGTGGGGAACCACGAACTTTCGTGGGGAAACCGCCCTGATTTGTAGGTTTTGCAGCCTTGGATCCGGGCAGCGGTCTTGCTTTGGGGGCAGACCAGGAGGAGCGCACGTGTTACGGATCACCGCCGCTCGGGACGCGGGCGTCGACTCGAGGCTGATCCTCGAGGGGCGGGTCGCCGGGGCGTGGGTGGGCGAGCTCGCCCGGGCCTGCGAGGCCGCACGCGTTCGCGGCCGCGGCCTCGTCCTCGACATGGCGGGCGTGGGGTTCGTCGATCCCGAGGGGGTGGAGCGGATCCGGCGACTCGTCGCCGAGGGCGTCGTGCTCCGGGACTGCTCCCCGTTCGTGCGCGCGTTATTGGAGGGTGCCTGCGATGACCGAGCTTCAGGGCGCTAGGTCTGCGACGTGGACGGGGAGCCGGGGCGCGGCTCCCCCGACGGACGCGGAGATCGTGGAGCGGATCCGGGGCGGCGACGCCGACGCATTCGCGGTTCTGGTGCGCCGTCACGGGGGCCGGATGCTCGCCGTGACGCGCCGGTTCCTGCGCGACGAGGACGCCGCGCGGGACGCGGTGCAGGAGGCGTTCCTTTCGGCCTACCGGTCGATCGGGGAGTTCCGCGGCGAGGCCCAGCTCTCCACGTGGCTGCATCGCGTCGCCGTCCATGCCGCGCTGATGCGGCTGCGCAGCGCGCGGCGACGGCCCGAGGAAAGCCTCGAGGCGCTCCTCCCGGAGTTCGACGAGACGGGACATCACGCGCGTCCCGTCGCGGAATGGCGCACGGAGGCGACGGCGGCGCTTTCGCGCGAGGAGGAGCGCGAGCGCGTGCGGCGGGCGGTGGACCGCCTGCCCACGACCTACCGGACCGTGCTGATGCTGCGCGACATCGAGGAGCGGGACACCGAGGAGACCGCACGCCTGCTCGGCACGACGACGACGGCGGTCAAGGTCCGGCTGCATCGGGCGCGCCAGGCGCTGCGGACGCTGCTCGAGCCGACGATGACGGCGTGAGAAGCGCGCAGTTCCTCGCGTGGGAGGCCCATGCGCCGCCGCCGCGGTCCGACTTCCGGAGCGTCTCGATCTGCCGCGGATCGCACCCGAAGCGGTAGAGGAAGAACCCCGTTCCGCGGGAGGCGCGGGCCGCCTCGCGCGCGGCTTCGAGATCCTCTTCGACCTCGGAGCGGACGTAACGCTCGAGCGCGTACCGCTCGGCGGCCACGCGTGCGGCGAGCTCCGGATCGGCGTCGAGGCCGCGCACCCAGCGGTAGTCTCCCGCGGCCGGCTCGAGGAGCGTCGCGATGTCGGGGTCTTTCATGTTGGGGCCGAGACGGCGGAAGAACTCCATGCGCGGCCGCTCGTCGGTGACGCGATCGGCGTCGCCGCACCAAGCCTCGATCCCCGCCCGGTCGAGGAGATAGGTCCCGAGCAGCGCCTCGGGGGTCTCGAGATAGGCCGCCTCGAGGTTGGCGCGCGTGCGCGGCGACGCATACGCGGCGCGAAGCCGCTCGAGGGGAAGCTCGATCGGCCGATCCGAGCCGATCAACACGGCGTCGCGGATCGACGGGAGCCAGAGCTGCACGTGGGGAAAGGCGTCCAGGAACGTGCGGGCCGCCATGCGCGCCGACGCGAGGCTCTGCGCGTGGAGCGGAAGCCACTGCGCGACGACCCCTCCCGGCTCGAGGCGCCGGCGACAGGCCCGATAGAAGTCCAGCGAATAGAGCTGCGCCGAGCCCGCGACGATCGGCGGCGGCGGCTCGAGGGTGACGAGACCGTAGGTCCTCGCCGTCGTCTCGAGGAAGTGCCGTCCGTCGGCGCGAACGAGGCGCACGCGGGGATCCGCATACGCCCGGCCGTTCTCCGCGTCGAACAGCGGCAGCGACGCGAGCACCCCCTCGCTGAGATCCACGGCGTCCACGGCGGCGACGCCGTCGTGGGAAAGCAGCGCGCCCAGGGTGATCCCCGTCCCCACGCACACCACGAGCGCGCGGTCGGGGTGCGGGGCGAGCAACGCCGGGAGGTGCCCCTCCGCCGCCATGTACCGCCAGACCGGCTTGACGGTGGCGGTCATCGCGATCCCGTTGACGATCACGCTCTTGGCGTCGGGATCGCGGAACCCGTAGGACTTCCGCACGACGGCCACCGTGTCGGTCGCCCCTTCGCGGTAGGCGAGCACCTCCCCGATCGCCTCGCGCCCGCGACTCGCCCGCAGGAACCCCTCGAGGAACGCGTCGCGGGGCGCACCCACGGCGGCGGCGACCGCGACCGCGATCCCGCAGGCCGCCGCGCGTGCGGCGGCGCGGACGGGAACCGCGAAGACGAGCAACACCCCGGCGAGCGCGTTGATCCCGGCGAGCACCGCGAGGGCGCGCGGAGCGCCGAGAGCCGGGAGCAGGACGAGCCCGGCGACGAGCGCGCCGGCGATCGCGCCGACGGTGTTCGCCGCGTAGACGGCGCCGACCTCCCGTCCCACCCGCTCCCCCGACGTCGCGAAGACCCGCGCGGCGAGCGGGAGCGCCATCCCGGACAGGATCGTGGGAGGCACGACGATCGGCACGGCGCGCAGCGCCGCGGCGGCGAGGAATCCGCCGAAGCTCCCCGCCTCCTCCGGCGGCGAGAGCCACGCGGGCATCCAGAACAGGCTCGAGGCCACCCACGCGCCCATCCCCAGCTCGAGGGCGACCAGCACGAGGATCGGCTCGCGCACACGCGAGGCGAACCGCCAGACGGCGAGCGATCCGATCACGAGCCCGATCAGGAACAACCCGAGCATCACACTGAACGAGTAGGCGTAGGAACGCAGGCACAGGGCGAGCAGCCTGGTCCAGACGACCTCGTACCCGAGCACGGCGGCCCCTCCGAGCGCGGTCGCGACGAGGCACGCCCGGCGCGCCCGCGTCCCCCAGGCGCGCGTCCGCTCGTTCCGGACGCCCCGCGGCGCGGCGGGAGGCTCCGCCTTCGAGCGATCCAACGCGATCGCGGCGAGCCCCGCGCATGCGGCGCCCGTCGCCGCGACGAGGCCGGCGGCCGAGACCCCGAGGAACTCGAAGAGAACGAGCCCGCCGAGCAGCGCCCCCACGGCGGCGCCGAGGGTGTTCAGGCCGTAGAGCAGGCCCAGTGCGCCGGCGATTCCCCCCGGATCGCGCACGACGTGGCGCGCGAGCGCGGGGAGCGTTCCTCCCATCAGGAGGGTCGGGACCAGCAGGAGCGCGAACGCCAGCGCGAACGTCGCGACGTCGCCCGCCGTACCTCCGTGGAGCGCCCGGGCCGGCGCGAGCAGGATCTCCCGCCCGTGGGACAAGGCGAGCACGAGCGCGGCGCTCGCCGCCGCGACGCCGAGCTCGAGGAGCCCGTACAGGCGCAGCGGCCGCGCGACGCGGTCGGATCGAGGTCCGAACACGAAGGCGCCGAGGGCGAGCCCCGCCATGAATGCAGCGAGCACGAGGGAGGTGGCGGCGACGGCGCTCCCCGCGAGCCAGGTCATCTGGCGCAGGAAGACCGCCTGGAGCACGAGGGCCGCCGCACCCGAAAGGAAGAACAGGAGCGGGACGAGCACGGTCACGAATTATAGTGGCGCTCCCCCGGCAAGGGACCGCAGTGAGACACACAATCCGACTCCTGATTCTTGCTATTGTGTCATCACGGGTGCTCGGCGCCCCTGCGCCGCCCGAGGTCCTGGCGACCTTGGACCTCGGCTCCCTCGAGACCAACCCGACGATCAGCGGCCGCGACGGCGCCTACAGCACGCGCGTCGGCGGGATGTCGGTCTGGGTCTACGGCGACACCGTCCTGAATCAGCCCGGCGCCGATGGGGGAACGTGGCGGAACAACACCCTCTCGTGGACGCGCGACCTCTTCTCACCCGACGGCATCACCGGGCTCGGAGACCGCGCCGATGCCATCGGCGGCCCGGTGCAGTTCCTGCCGATGACGGCGGACGAGCTCTTGTACAACGACCTTCACCGCGGCGAGAACTGCCGGGAGCCGCCCTGCGGGTGGAGCTACGGCCTCTGGCCCGGGATGCTCGTGTTCGACGCGGAGCGCCGGCGCGTCCTCTACACGTACGGCAAGCTGCACTTCGGTCCCGGAGCGTGGAACTTCACCCTCGTGGGAACGGGCATCGCCGTCGGCGAGCCGTCCCCCGACGGAGCCGTGACGCGCCCGACCGTCGCGCCGGGTTCCCCCGAGCCCACGTTGTTGTTCGGAGCCGGCGAGCCGGGGTTCCTCAACGCGGCGTTCGTCGAATCGATCGGCGGCGTGCCGCACGCGTACTTCTACGACTGCTCCGGCGGAGACGGCTTCACGAAGCCGATGCACGTCGCGCGCGTGCCGCTCGCGAACGTGCACGACCGCTCGGCGTGGCGGTTCTGGTCCACCGACGGAACGTGGCGATCGGATCTCTCCGGCCTGGCGATCGTCTTCGACGGATCCGATCAGCTCTCCGTGCACTGGAGCCCTTTCCACGGTCGCTATCTCGCGGTCTACGTGCAGGCGCTCACCTACAACGTCGTCGCGCGCCTGGCCGATCGCCCCGAAGGGCCGTGGTCCGATCCGGCGGTGATGTTCGTGACCCCCCCTCCGGCCGAGGGAGGCTGGGTCTACTGCGGGATGGCGCACCCGGAGTTCGCGAGGGACGGCGGGCGCTTCGAGACGGTGACCTACGTGCGCGACACGGGTTTCCTGCAATCCGAGCGTCACGTCGTCGAGGTCGAGTTCGCCCGACGCGTCGCATCGGACGATCGCGACGCCGGGTACGATCCGGCGGGCGGAGTCGGGCTCTCCGACCCGGAGCATCCCGGGGAGATCTGCTTCGGCATGGATCCGACGCTCTGGCGCCAGGCGGCGATCGCGTTTCCGCTGCACCTCCCGCGCGGATCGACGATCACCGAAGCGTCCGTGGGCCTCGTGTCGTCGGGAACGAACCTCGGCGCGCCCGCGATCGCGGTGCGCTCGATCGCGGAGGACGACGTCGCGCCCTTCGTCGCGGGGAACGGGACGTCGTTCACCGACGCGTACGCGTTATCGGCGGCCGCCGTCCCCTGGGCCCCCGAGGATGCCCCCGCGGGGACGTCGGTGGCGACCCCCGATCTCCGGGCGCTCCTGCAGGAGGTCGTCGATCGCCCGGGCTGGACGGCGGGAAACCACCTCGGTCTCGTCTTCCCCGAGGTGCGGACCAAACGCCAGCTTCGCTGCTTCGCGGATGCGTCGTCGGCCGCCGGGGACGCGGCGATCCTCCGGGTCGGGCATTACGTCCGGGGAGCGGCGGTCTGCCTCGACGCGCGAGACGGCGACGACGCGCTGCGCGTCTCCCGCGAGCCGGAGCCGGGTTGCGCCCCCGCGCCCCCGGGACCCGCGCGCGAGTTCGTCTCGGTTCGGCTCGGCGCCCTGCGCGCCCTCGGCGGGATCGTCGACCTCGGCCCCGTGCGTTGCGCGGGCGACGCCTCCCCGACGACCGAGCAGGTGGTCCGCGCCGCCGATCCCGACGAAGCCGCCGGGGACGCAAGGGTCTATCTCGTGCGCGCGGCCGGGAGCCCCGACTTCGGGACGGCGAAGCTCCCGGACGGCTCGATGCCGACGAGGATTCCCGTCATCGTTTCGTGCCCTTGAGGCGCGGGCGCCGCTCCAGGTCGAAGGCGCCCTCCGCCCCCGCGGTCGAGGCGCCGCTCGTCGGCGTCGTGGCGGGCAGGAGCGACGCGTACGCCTGGCAGAGCGCGGTGTACCCCGCCGCGGTCCCGACGTTCGCGTCGTCCTCGGCGATCGCCCAGAAGTCACGGGCCGCCGCGGCGTCTCCCACGCCCGCCGATTCGGCCTGATCGATCCGGGTCTCGACGAGGCGCGCGACGTAGGTGTACGAGGGAGCCGTCGCCCCGTCGAGAAGCACCGACAGCGGAACCGAGCACGCGCATCCGTCCTTCGCGCAGTCCCGCAGGTCGCCCTCGATGTCCGCGTCGGCGTCCAGGCAGTCCTTGCGCAGATCCGTCACCTTCTCGAGCAGCTCCTTGATGTTCTCGAGCCGCTCGACCCACGACTCCGCGACCTCGTAGACGGGATTCTTCACGACCGTGCCGACCGTCGCGCCGGCGACCACGTTCGCGCCTGCGGTGACGGCGATCTGCTCCTTCGTGTTGTTCCTCGCCGCCCGGAACAGCAGCAGGGCCAGCGACGCGTTCGCCCGGACCGCGAGCAGCTTCTGGTTCGTGCCCTTCGGGCGGAGCGCGACGCAGATCGCGCTTTCCGGGTCGACCGACAGCGCGCGCATCGCGACGCCGTCGTTGCAGAACTCGGTGAGCTCCGCCGGCACCGCGTCCACGATGTCGGCGACGAGGGTGTCCCAGTCTCCGCGGACCGACTCGAGCACCTTGCTCAGTCCGTAGAGGACGACGCCGGGGACGCGGTCGATGAGCCGGCGCAGCAGCTGGCCGCTCGGGGCGCGCGGCGTGAGGTCGGGGTTGTCGATGCAGAGGAGCCTCTGGTACAGGGTCGAGAGGCGTCCCACGTCTTCGAGCACGCGACCCAACCGCTCCCGGAACCGCGGAGCGTCGAAGGTGTCGTACCCCTCGCGCAGCTCCCGGGCGATCGCGACGAGTCCCCCCAGGGTATCGCGCACGTCGTCCATGACCCCGCGCAGGTGCGTGAGGTCGATCTGACCGACGAGACCCCGGACGTCGGGGCGGTCGGGAATCCGACTCACGAGCCCGTCCACGTTCGCGCGAACGGCGTTGATGCGCGTGATGATCCCGTTGAGCAACGAGAACACGGTCTGGGACTGGAGGACCGGATCGGGTGATCCACCCGATGCGGCGCCGAAGTCGACGGCTCCGGCCGAAGCCGGAGCCCCGCCGCCGTCCGCCTTCACGATCTCGTCGAGGATCGCCCAGTCCCCCGGCGTCAGAGCGAGCATCAGCTCGACGGCCTGCCACTCCTGCTCGTCGAGCTCGAGCAATCGCTGGATGCGACGCGCGCGCTCCGGGGATGCGTCGGGTGCGTCGGGCACGTCGGGCGCCGCGGCGGCGTGGTAGTCGAGCTCGACCCGGTCGTACGGGTCGGCGCAGGTGCCGGGGGCGCCGGGTTCCTCGAAGAGCGACAGCGATCCGGTGAGGTCGAAGCGCGACCCTTCGGGGGATACGACCGAGGCGACGACGCGCGAGGCGGTCGGGCAGGTGGTGTTGCCGTTGCCGTCGAGACGCAGGCTCGCCTGAACGCTCCCGGCTCCGACGAGCGCGCGGGCTCCCGGCGTGAGCGCGTCACCCGGAGCGAGGCAATCCGCCCCCGCGTCGCCGCTCCCGAAGTCGAGCAGGGCCGCGGGGCAATAGATCACGCGCGGGCTCGACTGGTGCAGGTGCAGGAAGGTCTCCCCCTCCTCCGCGTCACCGCGCGCGGAAGCGTCGCTCGCAAGCGCGACGATGAGCAGCCCCTGTCGGCTGCGCTGGACGAGCATCGCCTCCCCGTGGACCGTGCCGACGCACACGCCGGCCGCGCGCGTCGGCATCGACAGCGCGGTCGCGGGATCCTGGCGGCAGGCCTGCGCGGCGGCTCCGTCCGACGGGACGAGCGCCACGGCCAACGCGGCGAGAGCAAGGCAGGACAATTGCTGCATGGCGCGGTCCTCCCGATGGGGCCCCGCGCCGTTCGTTTCCCCCCCGGGCTCCGGCGACGCGGAACGGGGTGAGCCGAAGGTACCGACCGTTTCCTCTCCGCGCAGCCATTATTCCCGGCGTTTTTGGCCACAGGAGCGTCCGATCACCCGGATCGACGACACTTCCGATGCAGGCCTGCATGGCGACTCGTACGGGAGTCGGCTACGGTATTTCTGGGTTTTCTAGGTACCCATCCGATCGGAGGAGGATCGCGTGAAGCAACTTGCATGGACCGTTCTCGGTGTGGCGGCCCTGGCCGCCGTCCCCACGCAGGCCGCCGAGGCCGATTACAACTTCAAGCTCTTCGGAGGCGTGGCTTACGTCACGCCGCTCAGCGACAGCACCGTCGAGGGGGACCTCGTCGAGGCGTCGAGCGAGGTCGGCTACGAGATCGGCGGCGAATGGAAGCCGTTCGACCGCTTCGGCTTCGAGGTTTCGTACCTCGACGTCACCCACGACGTCGAGGTCGACGGCGTCAAGATCGGCGAGATCGGGCTCAACCCCTGGAACGTCACCCTCAACTGGCACATCATCAACGGCAAGCACTTCAACTGGTACGTCGGCCCGACCGTCGCCTTCATCGACTGGGGGAACCTCGAGCTGACCGGCGGCGGCTCCGCCGAGGTCGACAGCGAGACCACGTTCGGGATCTCGACCGGCGTCGACCTCGCGCTCGGAAGCCACTTCGCCCTCTTCGGCGGGCTGCGCTGGCTCGACGCGAGCGCCGAGTCCCAGGGCGACTCGGTCAGCGTCGATCCGCTCTTCGCCCGGTTCGGAGTCGCGTTCCGCTTCTGATCCCGACTCCGACCGATTCGAAGGGCCGGTTCGGCGATCGCCGACCGGCCCTTCGTGTCTTCCGATCCGTGCGCGTCGCTTACGGACACGCGTTCGCCGAAGCGCCCACCCCCGCATCGCGCGACGCCACCTGCGTCGCCGAGCCGTCGTCGTAGCTTCCCGCGCCGCACGAACCGACCGCGCGGACGAGGTACCAGTCGCCGTCCCCCTCGACCGGGACATGGGCGTCGGAGACCGACGTCGCGACGACGTCGTTCGCCGCGCACGCGTCGGTCGCCGTCGCGAACGACCCCGCGTCGCGCAGCGTGGACAACGAGCCACGCAGGACGTCGTACGCCGAAGCGGAGGCCGACGCCGACCACGACAGTTCGGTCGCACCGGCGAACACCAGCCCCGAAGCCGCCGACGGCGCCGGAGCCACGGACGCGTTCGTGACGTTCGAGGCGACCGTCGCGCCGGCCCGCTCGACGGCGACGTAGTAGGCCCCCGACGCAGCCGCCGTCGCGCCGGAAACCGTCGGGTTCTGTTCGGTGGAGGCGAACCCGTTCGGGCCGCTCCACGCATACGTCACCCCGGGGTCCGAGTACTGCGCCGAAAGGGCGAGGGTCGCCCCTTCGCAGACGGGGCCGTTGTTCGAGACGCTCAGCGTCGCCGAGCCGGCCGAGCACGACGCGATGACCTGCGCGTTCGCGATCGAGACGGCGTCGACGTACCAGCCCGTCGAGCCCCCCGAGCCGTCGTCCCCTTCGCGCCAGCGGACCTGGACCGACTTGTTCTGCAGGGCGGCGTCCGCGCCGAGGTTCACCACGACCTGGGTCATCGCGCCGAGGTTCCCCTGGCACCAGGCCCGCCGGCCGCTGATCGGGTTGAAGCGGGAGGTGATCAGCCCGTTGAACCCGCCGGAGACGAAGTCGGCGTCCGGAACCGTCGTCCACGAGGTCCCGTTCGTCGTGTACTCGAGCGTGCCGCCGTCGGGGCAGTTCGAGGAGGTCCCCTGGAACCGGTAGGTGTGCCAGAAGGAGAGCGTGGTCTGCGGCCCGACGATGAACGACGGCGTCGTGAGCACCTTGTCGGAGGTCGTCGCGACGTCCTCCGCGAACCACGCGTGCGTCCCGTCCTTCTTCTGCGCCGTCGACCACGTCCAGTCGGTCGTCCCCTGACGGATCGCGTGGCTCCACCCGGCGAGGTCGAAGCCGCCGCCGGACAGCGCGCCCTCGAACGTGTCGGTCCAGGAGACCGGGGTGATCGGCCCGGTGGGCGAGGCGCCGCGCTGGACGCCGTTGCCTTCCTCGAGGCCGTTGATCGCGTCCACGGCGCGGACGACGTAGTAGTAGGTCACGCCGTCGGCGACTGCGCCGGCGTCCGTGAACGCGGTGCCGGGAACCCCGGTCGCGATCCGGTGGGCCGGCTGGGGGACGAAGCCGGAGGTCGTGCTCCGGTACACGTTGTAGCGGAGCGTCCCGCCGGTGCACGCGGAGGTGCCCGCGCTCCACGCGAGGTTCAGGGCGCAGGTGCTCGCGGCGCCGTTGGCCACGCTCGCGAGGCCGCCGAACGTCGGCGCCAGCGTGCACAATCCCGTCGCGACCACGCTCGCCTCGTTCGACGCCGCCGACGGGCAACCCCCCGAGTCCTTCGATTTGACGACGTAGTGGTAGGTCGTCCCGCCGCTCACGGCGTCGTCGTGGAAGACGTACGACGGGCCGCCCGCCGTGCCGGGGTTCGCGTCCACGACGCTGCCGATCAGCGAATACGGCCCGCCCGAGGTCGTCGCGCGGTAGACGAGGTACTGCCCGACGCCGGGCGTCGTCGAGTCCACCCACGTGACGTCCACGCGGTTGTCCTGCGGGGTCGAGGCCGCCGCCGCCGGCGCGTCCGGAAAGGTGAGGCAGCCGCAGGAATCGAATTTGAACGCGGCGATTCGGGTCAGCCCCTGGCCGCTGTATTCCGACGTGAACCAGAAGGTGCAGTCGTCCTCGGGGTCGACCCCCATCGCGGCGTAGTCCCCCCAGCGCTCGTTGTTCGTCTTCGAGGTGGTGGCATCGGCGATGACGTTCTCCCCCGCGGTCATGGTGCCCGGAGGATCGGTCGCCTGCCGGCCCGTGTAGTACATCGAGGGGTAATAGGGTGCGTTCACGCCGGTGCGCGTGTAACCCAGGGCGATGTTCCCCGCGCCGTCCATCGCGATCGCGCCGACCGAGCGGTGCACGTCCGCCTCGCCGCCGACGAGCCCTTCCTGCACGACGGTCCAGGAGCCGGCTCCCACCTTCTGCAGCTCGAACCAGCGCAGCGCCGCGTGGTCGGTGCCGTCCACGTCCTCCGGGAACGTCCCGACGAGGGTCTGGCGGTCGCCGAAGTTCCGGTACTGGAGCGGCCAGTGCAGCGGCTCGCGGATCGGGTCGATCTTCTGCGAGGTCCCCGGCTGCGGCATGCAGTTCCAGATCCCGCCCAGTCCGCACAACGTCATGTCGTAGTCGTCGATCGGGATCGACGGCTTCTGGGTCAGCGTCGAGTTGGCGGGGGTCGCCCAGTCGACCCGGAGCTCCCACAACTCCAGCGCGTCGGTCGGCGTGTTCGCGCCGTCCTGGGACTCGTCGTCGCGCGGGCGCATGAACAGCGCCGGCTCGCCGTCCGGCGGAGGCGTGTCCCCCTGCATCGTCGCGGGGAGCACGAGCTGGAACCCGACGTTCGGCAGGCTCGGCACCGTGAACTTCTGGAACGTGGCGGGGAGCCCCGCGAGCATCTTCGCGCGATCGAGCGCGATGACGTCGCGACCACCCGATCCCGCGTTGACGCCGATGAGGAACGAGCCGCCGTTCCCGCCCTGGGGCCAGATCCCGTATTTCGGGTAGTCGGCGGTCGACGACTCGATCGCGAAGCTGTAGGCGTAATAGGTCCCCGTCGGGTCCCCCGTCGTCGAGACGTACACGCACACGCTGCCGCCGCTTCCGGGGAGCTCGCTGATGATCCAGCGGTCGGCCGTGCGGTCGTAGAGCGTCATGGAGTCGCAGAAGCCGCTGTTGCACGGGCCCGCCGTCGCGAGCGACTGCAGCGTGAAGGTCTTCAGGGCCGCGCCGGTGTTCTTGTCGTAGACGGTCGCGGTCGACACCGACTGGTTGATCGACTGCACGTAGTGGCTCGGGCCGACGTCGCCGGTCGTGTCGGGAGGCGAGACGCCCGAGGACTGGCCCGCGAAGTTGTGGATCGGCGTGCCGAAGCCGTCGGGAGCGCGCGAGGGGCCGCCGCCGGTCCAGGTGTCGAGCAGCGGGCTCGGGCGAGCCGGGATCGCGTAGTCGACCGGGAGGAACCCGAAGTCGTCGCGCCGCTTCATCTCGAGGCCGAAGAGGTTCGGGTCGGGGCGCCAGTCGGGGAGGTCGCGCACCGCCGGGGTGATCGTCGGAACCGCCGGGGCGCCCACCATCGTGGGCCCGCTCGGCGGGTCGGTCGGGATGTCCTGCCGGGCCGTTGCGGGAATGGAGGAGAGCAGCGCGCACACGCCGCCCACGATCAGCACCGCCTTCGCGCTAGTCACCGTCTTCCGCCCCCTCGCCGGCCGGCCGCTCCCCTTCCCCGGCGGGGATCCGCCAGGATTCCGCGAGCGCCCGCGCCGCCACCTTGATGTACTTGCAATCGGCGGCCGCCGCCGCCTTCAATTGTTCCCGATCGGGCGGCTCCAGCAGCGCCCGGGCGAACGCCGCGTAGTCCACCTCGGCCTCGTGGACCTTCACGCGGTACCCGTCCCTCACCGGCAGGTCCTCGCCGAACGACTCCTCCTTGCGAGGCCGGTTCCCGCGGTACGTCCTCTCGAGGAGAACGGCGTTTCCGGTCCGGACCGTCACGTGGACGATCTCGACGAGGACCTTCCCCTTCGGCCCCGCCTCGCCTTGGACGTAGCGCCGCTCGTCCTGGTCGATCGCGAGCTCCAGCGAAAGCGCCCCCCGCCGCGCCGTCACGACCGGATCGGCGAGGATCTCCCGGAGCGTGCGCTCGCGGGGATCCTCGGGGATCTCGGGGCTCGGGTAGAGCCTGAGCCCGAGGGCCGCACGGGCCGCGCGGCGGACGTCCTCGTCCGGATCGGCTTCCGAGACCTCGGCGAGCAGGGCCCGGTCCCCGATTCGGGTCACGGCCGCCCTGCGAAGCTCCCAGTCGGGGTGCTTCCGGACGATCGCGGCGAGCTCCGCGGGATCGGTCAGCCTCGAGAGGGCGGTCGCCCGGACGCCGGGGCTGGCGTCGCGGCGAACGATCGATCCGAGCACGACGGGATCGGTGAGCCTCGCCGTCGCGACCGCGCGCACTTCCGGGTCGGGGTCCTCGATCGCGAGCCGGCCCGCGAGGCCGCCGTCGTCCGGAAGCCCGCTCAACGCCGCCGCGCGGACCCGACCGTCCGGGTCCGCCGCGGCGAGTCGGCGTCGCACGGTGGGGTTGGTCACCCGCGCGACGGCCTCCCGTCGCACGACCGCCGAGCGATCGCCCACCGCGACCCGGGCGAGCCGCACGGGGTCGGTCAGGCGCGACGCCGCCCTGGCGCGCACGCGCTCGTCCTTCTCGGAGTCGACGATCCTCGCGAGCACCGGCTGCGCGTCGAGGACGTGAACCGCCGCGAGGCGGATCTCCGGGGAGCGATCGTGGCGCGCGAGCCGCTCGAGGATCCCGGGGTCGCGCAGGCGGTGGATCGCGAGCACGCGCAACGCCTCGGCGTCCTTCGAGGTCGCGAGCTTCGCGAGGACCCGCGGATCGCGGACGCGCCCGATCGCCGCGGCGCGCACCTGCGCATCGTCGTCCCCGAGGGCGAGCGAGGCGAGGACGGCCGGATCCGCGAGCACCCCGACCGCCGCGAGGCGCATCCCGGGGTCGGCGTCGCCCCGGGCGATCGCGGCGAGCCTCGCGCCGTCCCCGACCCCGGACAGGGCGACGGCGCGCACCTCCGGCTCCGGGAACCGGCGCGCGATCTCGATCCTCCGATCGTCGCTCGCGATCCGGCGCAAACCGGCAAGGCGCAGTTCCCCCGTCGGGTCGTCCCGCACCACGACGAACGTCCGCTCCTCGTCGGGGATCGCCTTCAGCGCCCGGAAACGCACGCGCCGGCTCGGGTCGCGCAGGGCGATGCGCACGAGTAGATCCGGGTCGTCGAGCCTGCCGACCGCCTCCTCGCGGACGAAGGGGTCCGGATCGTCGAGGGCGGTGCGGATCACGGCCAGGCGGTCGAGCGCGACATCCTGCGCCGGGACGCCGGCCCAGGCGACGGCCAGGACCGCCGGGATGACGAATCGCGCCACTTCCCCCCCTCCGCGAGGGCGGCACTCTACGCGACCGCGGTCGATGGGGCCAAAGTGCCCCCGACGGGCGTATCGTTGCAGGCGCACGTGGGAGGCCCCTCATGAACGACGACGAACGGGAGCGACTGGCGGCGCTGCGCGCCTACCGGATCCTCGACACCGAGCCCGAGAGGGCGTTCGACGATCTCACCCTGCTCGCCTCGCAGGTCTGCGGCACGCCCATCGCGCTCATCTCGCTCGTCGACAGCGACCGGCAGTGGTTCAAGTCGCGGGTCGGGATCGACGCCCGGGAGTCGGCGCGCGAGGTGGCGTTCTGCGCCCACGCGATCCGCCAGAAGGAGCTGTTCATCGTTCCCGACGCCCTCGAGGACGAGCGGTTCCGCGACAACCCCTTCGTCGTCTCCGAGCCGCACATCCGCTTCTACACCGGGGCGCCCCTGATCACGGCGGAGGGGCACGCGCTCGGGACGCTCTGCGTCGTCGACCGGACGCCGCGAACCCTCGAGCCCGCGCAGCTCGAAGCGCTCGAGGCGCTCCGGCGCCAGGTCGTGGCCCAGCTCGAGCTGCGGCGCAACCTCCACGAGCTGGAACGCGCGCTCGCGGAGAGGGACCGCGCCGAGCGGGAGCGCGAGCGCCTCGTCGAGGAGCTCCAGGAGGCGCTCGACGGGGTCAGGAAGCTCAGCGCGCTCCTCCCGCTTTCCACCGCCTGCCGGCTCAACGTCGTGATCCCCGCCGACCCGACCGCGATCTCCACGGTGGCGGACGGCGTGATGCAGATCCTCGGCGAGAAACACGTCGCCGAGGGAAACGAGGTCGAGGTCGAGATCGCGCTCCGGGAGGCGCTCGCCAACGCGATCAAGCACGGCTGCGGGAACGACCGGTCCAAACAGGTCCAGTGCTGCCTCGCCGTCGAGGACGACGGCGAGTTGTTGATCGTGGTGCGCGACCCCGGACCGGGGTTCGACCCCGCCGCGGTCCCCGATCCGCTGGCGGGCGCCGGGCTCGAGAAGAGCAGCGGCCGCGGCGTGTTCCTGATCAATCAGTTCATGGACGAGGTCCGTTACGAGGACCAGGGGCGCGAGCTTCACATGCGCAAGCTCGGGGGGCGCCCGCGCGACGCGGGCCCCGAGCTCAGTACGCCTTGAGTCCCGCCGCGCGGAAGATCGCGCAGGCGCGCTCCACCTGCCCGGGCGTCGGCGGCTCGACGTCCCGAAGCTCGTACGCCAGCCCGAGCGCTTCCCACTTGAACCGGCCCATCTGGTGGAACGGCAACACGTCGACCCGCTCGACGTTTCCGAGCCCCGCCGCGAAGGTCGCGATCCCCTCGACCTCCGCAGCATCGTCCGTCCAGCCCGGGACCAGCACCAGCCGCGCCCAGACCGGCTTCCGGAGCGCGGCGAGGCGGCGCGCGAACGCGAGCGTCGGGGCGTTGTCCATCCCGGTCAACCGCCGGTGCCGCTCCGGATCCCACGCCTTGAAGTCGAGGATGACGAGGTCGATCGACGCGAGGTCGGCGTCGGTCAGGCGATCGCCGTAATACCCGTTCGTGTCGAGGGCGGTGTGGATCCCCATCCCCTTCGCAGCGGCCAGGAGCCGGGCGACGAAGCGGTCCTGCATCAGCGCCTCTCCTCCGCTGATCGTCAAACCGCCCGACATCACCTTCAGCCCCTGGCGGTACTTCCCGATCTCCTCGATCGCGCGCGAGAGCGGGACCGGGATGCCGTTCGTCATCTTCCAGGTGTCCGGGTTGTGGCAGTAGAGGCAGCGCCACATGCACCCCGAGGTCCAGGCGACGACGCGAACGCCGGGGCCGTCCACCGTCGATCCGGTCGTGAACGAATGCAGGAACCCCATGTCCCCGCTCGCGAGCGCCGACCGGACGTCCGTCTCGGGAACGCCCCGGCCGAGATCGACGCGCAGCTCGTAGGGGCTCTTGGCGGTGAGTGCGTGCGTCACGGCTACGCCCCGTGGAACGTCCGGTTGATCACGTCCATCTGCTGCTCGCGGGTGAGCCGCACGAAGTTGACCGCGTACCCCGAGACGCGGATCGTGAGGTTCGGGTACTTCTCCGGGTGGTCCATCGCGTCCACGAGCGTGTCCCGGTTCAGGACGTTCACGTTCATGTGGAACCCGGTGACGCCGAAATACGCGTCGAGCATGCCCGTGAGGTTGGCGACGCGGTCCTCGGAGACCCGTCCGAGCCCTTCGGGGACGAGGGACGCGGTGAGCGAGATCCCGTCGGCGGCGTCGCGATAGGGGATCTTCGCGACCGACGCGGCGGACGCGTGGATGCCGTGGCTGTCCCGGCCGTGCATCGGGTTCGCGCCCGGCGCGAACGGCTCGCCGTGACGCCGCCCGTCGGGAGTGTTCCCCGTCGCCTTTCCGTACACGACGTTCGAGGTGATCGTCAGGATCGACTGCGTGTGCATCGCGTCGCGGTAGGTCGGGTACTTGCGCAGCTTGGCCATGAACGTGCTGACCACCCACGCCGCGAGATGGTCCACGCGGTTGTCGTGGTTGCCGAAGTACGGGAACGCGCCTTCCGTGACGTAGTCGGTGATCACGCCCCGATCGTCGCGGACGACCCGGACCTTCGCGTGCTTGATCGCCGAGAGGCTGTCGGCCACGACGGAAAGGCCGGCCATGCCGAAGGCCATCGTGCGCAACGGGGCGTAGTCGTGGAGCGCCATCTCGAGACGCTCGTAGGCGTACTTGTCGTGCATGTAGTGGATGACGTTCATGGCGTTGACGTAGACGCCCGCGAGCCAGTCCATCATCCGCTCGAAGCGCGCCATCACGTCGGCGAACTCCAGCACCTCGCCCTGCACCGGCTCGGACGCCGGGCCCACCTGCTCGCCGCTGATCTCGTCGCGCCCGCCGTTGATCGCGTAGAGCAGGCACTTCGCGAGGTTGGCCCGGGCGCCGAAGAACTGCATCTGCTTGCCGACGAGCATCGGAGAGACGCAGCAGGCGATCGCGCCGTCGTCCCCCCACGCCCGGCGCATCAGCTCGTCGCTCTCGAACTGCACCGAGCTCGTGTCGATCGCGACCTTCGCCGCGAACCGGCGGAAGTTCTCGGGCATGCGCGGGGAGTAGAGGATCGTGAGGTTCGGCTCCGGCGCGGGGCCGAGGTTGTAGAGGGTCTGGAGCATCCGGAAGCTCGTCCTCGTCACGAGCGGCCGCCCGTCGTCCCCCATCCCGCCGATCGACTCCGTGACCCAGGTCGGGTCGCCGGCGAACAGCTCGTCGTATTCGGGAGTGCGCAGGAAACGGACGATACGCAGCTTGATCACGAAGTCGTCGATGATCTCCTGCGCCTGCTCCTCGGTGAGGACGCCCTCCGCGAGGTCGCGCTGGAACCAGGCGTCGAGGAAGGTCGAGGTCCGTCCGAGCGACATCGCCGCGCCGTTCTGCTCCTTCACGGCGCCGAGGTACCCGAAGTACAGCCACTGCACCGCGTCCCTCGCGCTTCCCGCGGGGCCGGAGATGTCGAAGCCGTACGCCGCCGCCATCTTCTGCAGCTCCGCGAGCGCTCGAATCTGCTCGGCGAGCTCCTCGCGGTCGCGGATGACCGATTCGGTGGACATCGCGGCGTCGAGCGCCTGTTTCTCGCGTTTCTTGGCCTCGACGAGCCGCGCCGTGCCGTAGAGCGCCACCCGGCGGTAGTCGCCGATGATGCGGCCGCGGCCGTAGGCGTCGGGAAGGCCGGTCAGGACGTGCGAGCTCCTGCACCTGCGGATGTCCGCGGTGTAGGCGTCGAAGACGGCGTCGTTGTGCGTCTTCCGGTACTTCGTGAACGCCTCCACGACGTGCGGGTCGGGGGTGTACCCGTAGGCCTCGAGCGCGCCCGCGACCATCCGGAAGCCGCCGTTGGGCATGATGGCCCGCTTCAGCGGCGCCTCGGTCTGGAGGCCCACGATGACCTCCCGCTCGCGGTCGATGTAGCCCGGTCCGTGCGCGGTGATCGAGCTCGGGATCTGGGAGACGTCGAGCACCCCCTTGCGGCGCTCCTCGGCGAAAAGCGCCTCGAGCTTCGACCAGATCCCCTTCGTCCGTGCGGTCGCGGGGGCGAGGAAGCTGCCGTCCCCGTCGTACGGCTCGTAGTTCTGCTGGATGAAGTCGCGGACGTTGATCTCGCTCTGCCAGAGCCCCTCGCGGAACCCGCGCCAGGCGGCGGTCGTTTCCCGGGTGGTCGTGCTCATCGGTCGCTCCTCGCTCCGGTCAGTCCCAGCAGCCGCCCGGTATGCCGGGCGATCATCAGTTCCTCGTTGGTGGGGATCACCCAGGCCGACACGCGGCTCGCGGGCGTGGTGATCCTCGGTCCGCCCGCCGCGTTCGCGCCGGCGTCGAGCTCGAGGCCGAGCCATGTCGAGGCGTCGACGATGCGGCGACGCAGCTCGACCGAGTTCTCGCCGATGCCGGCGGTGAAGACGAGTCCGTCGATCCCGCCGAGAACGGCGGCGAGCGCGCCGACCTCCTTCGCGGCCCGGTAGACGAAGTAATCCACGGCGAGGCGGGCGCGCGGGTCGTCGCTTCCGATCAGGTCGCGCATGTCGTTGCTGATCCCCGAGATCCCCAGCAGCCCGGACTTCTTGTAGAGGATCGCCTCCACGTCTCCGGCGGACAGCCCGAGGGTCTGGAACAGGTGCAGCACCACGCCGGGGTCGAGGGAACCCGGTCGCGTCCCCATGCAAAGCCCGTCGAGCGCGGTGAAGCCGAGCGTGCTGTCGACGCTCCGGCCGTCCTTCAGCGCGCACAGGCTGGCACCGCTCCCGAGATGCGCGACGACGACGCGCCCGTGCGCGATCTCCGGGGCCGCCTCCGGGAGCGCCGACGCGATGTATTCGTACGACAGTCCGTGGAAACCGTAGCGCTGCACGCCGGAGTCGCGGATCTCCGCGGGCAGGGGAACGAGCTCGGCGACGGCCGGCTGTCCGCGATGGAAGCTCGTGTCGAAGCAGGCCACCTGCGGGACGCCCGGAAGCCGATCGAACACCGCCTCGATCGCCGCAAGGTTGTACGGCTGGTGGAGCGGCGCCAGCGGGATCAGCTCCCGCAGCTCCTCCACGACCTTCTCCGTGACGACGACGGGCCCCGCGTGCCGGGCGCCGCCGTGGACGACGCGGTGTCCGACCCCGAGCACGCGCGCACCGCCGTACCGCGAGCGCAGCCACGCCGCGAGCGCGTCGAGCGCGCTGCGCCCGTCGCGGACCGCGTCGTCGAGGGCCTGCGTCGCGACGACGGCGCCGACGCCGTCCTTCGCCGTCAGGCGCGGCGAGGTGCCGATCCCCTCGATCTGCCCCCGGGCCTCGAGCTTCCAGCCCTCGCGCTCCCCCCGCCGGTAGACGCAGAACTTGAGGCTCGACGAGCCGGCGTTGAGAACGAGAGCGTAGTCGTCCATGGCCGCCCCTAGCCTGCGGCCACGAGCGCGCGCCGCCTGGCGTGCGCGGCGAGCTTGGCGACCGCGCAGCTCGCGATCCGCGCCCGCACGCTGTCGGCGCGGCTCGTCAGGATGATGGGGACACGCGCGCCGAGGACGAGCCCGGCGCTGTCGGCGTTCGCGAGGAACGTGAGCTGCTTGGCCAGGATGTTCCCGGCCTCGAGATCCGGAACGAGCAGGATGTCGGGGTCGCCGGCGACCTCCGACACGATTCCCTTCGTCTTCGCCGCCTCCTTGCTGATGGCGTTGTCGAAGGCCAGCGGCCCGTCGAGCACCCCTCCCCGGATCTGCCCCCGCTCGGCCATCTTGCACAGCGCGGCGGCGTCGAGGGTCGAGGGCATCTTGGAGTTGACCGTCTCGACCGCGGCGAGGATCGCGACCTTCGGCTCCTCCAGTCCCAGGGAC
>DASVAW010000111.1 GCA_036376135.1 Candidatus Polarisedimenticolaceae bacterium
GCGGTCGTCAAGCCCGGCCGCATCCTCTTCGAGATGGAAGGGGTGGACGAGACGACGGCCCGCGAGGCCATGCGCCTGGCCGCCCACAAGCTGCCGGTGAAGACGAAGTTCGTCATCCGGCAGCCGAACTAGGACGGGAGCAGAAGATGTCGCACAAGAGCAAGACGCTCAAGCGCCTGCGCGGGCTCAACCCGAGCGAGCTGCGCAACGAAGAGAACGACCTCCGCCAGGCGATCTGGAAGCTCCAGGTCCAGCGCGCCACGGGCCAGATCGCCGAGGCCGGGAAGCTCACGCTGGCGCGGCGGGACCTGGCGCGGGTGCTCACGCTGGTCCGTCAGAACGCGGCGAAGGCGTAGGGGAGGAACGATGAGCGAGAAGGCTGCCGACGTGCGGCGCCGGGCGACGAAGATCGGGGTCGTCGCCTCGGACAAGGCCGACAAGACGGTCGTCGTGCGGGTCGAGCGCATCGTGCTCCACCCGAAGTACAAGCGTTACATCCGCCGGTCCGCGAAGTTCATGGCCCACGACGAGGCGAACGCCTGCCGCGTGGGGGACACGGTGGAGATCGTGGAGAGCCGTCCGCTGTCCGCGCGCAAGCGCTGGCGGGTGCAGCGGGTGGTGAAGCGCGCCGCGGTCCTCGGGACCCAGGCGGCGGCCGAGTAGGCCGGGGGCGGGAGGAAACACGATGATCCAGATGCGGACCATCCTCCAGGTCGCGGACAACTCGGGCGCCCGGAAGATCTCGTGCATCAACCTCCGCGGCGGCTCGAAGGGGCAGTACGCGGAGATCGGCGACGTGATCACGGCGAACGTGAAGGAAGCGGCCCCCGACGGCAAGGTCAAGAAGGGCCAGGTCGTCAAGGCGGTGATCGTCCGGCAGGTCAACGCCTACCGGCGCCGCGACGGTTCCTACATCCGCTTCGACGAGAACGCCGCGGTGCTGATCAACGACGCCAAGGAGCCGATCGGAACGCGCGTCTTCGGACCCGTTGCCCGCGAGCTGCGCGACCAGTTCATGAAGATCGTCTCCCTCGCTCCGGAAGTTCTGTAGGACGAGGGGGGGTAGGAGCGACGATGGGCAGGATCCGGATCCGGAAGAACGACACGGTGATCGTCATCGCCGGCAAGGACAAGGGGACGCGCGGGCGCGTCCTCGAGGTGGACGCGCGGCACGACCGCGTCATGGTCGAGGCCGTGAACAAGGTGAAGCGCCACACGCGGCCCAACCCGCAGCGCAACATCAAGGGCGGGATCCTCGATCGCGAGAACTACGTCCACATCTCGAACGTGATGCTCGCCGACCCGCAGTCCGACAAGCCCACCCGCGTGGGCGTGACGGTGAAGGGCGGCGAAAAGATCCGAGTGGCGCGCCGCAGCGGCAAGTCCCTCGACAAGTAGCCGGCGGCGGGAGAAGCACGATGGAACGGCTTTCCAAGATCTACAAGGAAGAGGTGGTGCCGGGGCTGGTTCGCCAGTTCCAGTACTCCTCGCCGATGGCGGTCCCGAGAGTTTCGAAGGTCGTCATCAACATGGGGCTGGGCGACGCGATCCAGGACGGCAAGATCCTCGACGCGGCCGTCGACGAGCTGGGCACGATCGCCGGGCAGAAGCCCGTCGTCCGCCGCGCGCGGAAGTCCATCGCGAACTTCAAGCTTCGCGAGGGCATGGCGATCGGCTGCAGCGTCACCCTCCGGGGTCGGCGCATGTACGAGTTTCTCGATCGGCTGATGAACCTGGCGATGCCGCGCGTCCGCGACTTCCGCGGCGTGTCGCCCCGCGGGTTCGACGGCCGCGGCAACTACACCCTCGGCCTGAAGGACCAGCTGATCTTCCCCGAGATCAACTACGCGAAGGTCCAGAAGACCAAGGGCATGAACGTCTGCATCGTCACGACGGCCAAGACCGACGAGGAGGCTCGCGCCCTCCTGACCGCGCTCGGCATGCCGTTCCGGAAGAACTAGGAGGACGCGAGGTGGCAACGACGGCATGGGTGGCCAAGACCCACAAGACGCCGAAGTTCGCGGTGCGAGCGAAGAATCGCTGCAACCGGTGCGGGCGCTCGCGCGCCTACATCCGGAAGTTCCAGCTTTGCCGCATCTGCTTCCGCAACCTGGCCCTCGAGGGCGCGCTTCCGGGCGTGACCAAGTCGAGCTGGTGAGGGAGGCGCGA
>DASVAW010000112.1 GCA_036376135.1 Candidatus Polarisedimenticolaceae bacterium
ACTGTCCCCATTTTTTGGGGACAGTCCCCATTTATCGAAAATGGTTGCTGTCCCTATTTCTTGAGCGCGTTCCGGAGCTTGTCCGCGAGCGTGCCGAAGCCGTCCGAAGGGGCGGCGTCCCGGCGCTGGCTGTACTCGCGAATCTCCGCGCGCTCGGCCGCATCGAGGATGGCCTTGCGGCTGAGCCGGATGCGCCGGCCGCCCTCCTCGACGGCGAGCACCTCCACCTCGACCTCGCCCCCGAGCGGGAAGACCTTCGAGAGGTCCGCCTCCCGTTCGACGCCGGTCTCGCTCATCGGGACGAGCCCGGTCTTTCCCGGCGCGAGGAACACGAACACTCCGTACTTCTCGTGACGCTCGACCTTCCCCTTGAGCCGCGCGCCGGGGGTGATCCCGGCCCTCACGGGCGCCGACGGGGCGACCCCTTCCGCGCGCGTCGAGCCTTCGGGGACGAGCGCGACGCCGATGCGTTTCTTCTCGAGGTCGAGGCTCATCACCTCGAACGCCCCGGTGCCGCCGATCGGGACCGACGCCTTCCACCCGTCGCTCCGCCCGGTCGGCGGGAAGGTCGAGAGGTGCGCGAGCGCCTCGACCCCGGGCTCGAGCTCGACGAACGCGCCGAACTCGGCGTGGCGGGTGACGCGGCCCGCGTGCACGGCGCCGACGGCATACTTCTCCGCGACCTTCGACCACGGATCGGCCTGGAGCTGCTTGATCCCGAGCGAGATCTTGTTGTTCGCGGCGTCGACGCGGAGGACCTTGACCTGGATCTCCGCCCCCGGCTCGACGACCTGGGACGCGTCCTGCACGCGGGCCCAGCCCATCTCGGAGATGTGCAGCAGCCCCTGGATCCCCGCGCCGAGGTCGACGAAGGCGCCGTAGTCGCGGACCGAGGCGACGCGCCCGGTGAGGACGGCACCGGGAACGATCAGTTTGCGGATCTCCTCGGCCTGCTCCTGCTGCTCCTCCTCGAGGAGGGCCCGTCGCGAGACGACCACGTCGCGGTCCTTCAGCTCGAGGATGCGGAAGGTGTAGACCCGCCCCTCGTGCGACGAGGGCTCGGTGTTGCGGACGATGTCGATCTGCGAGATCGGGCAGAAGCCGCGCTGGCCGCCGATCTTGACCTCGTAGCCCCCCTTCACCGCGCGCTCGACCTTCCCCTCGACGGGAAGCCCCGAACGGAAGGCGTCCTCGAGCTGGCGGCGCGACGCCGCGCCCCGCGCGAGCCTGCGGGAGAGCTTGAGGCCGCCCGAGCTCGAGACCACGACCGCCTCGATCGTGTCCCCGACCGCCGCCTCGAGGACGCCGTCGTCGTCCTTCAGCTCCGCGAGGTCGATCGTCGCCTCCCCCTTGCCGCCGACGTCGACGAACGCGACGTCCCCCGCCAGGGCGACGACCGTCCCCTTGACGGATTGGCCGTCCTCGAAACGCTTCGTCTTGAGCGACGCCTCGAACAGGGTCGCGAAATCGTCCTCTTCGTCGGTCATGGCCGTCTCCGGTGAAATGGATCGGCCATTGTAGGCATCTCCCGGGATGGTGCTACAACAGCCGCGGCCCCTTGGAGGAGACCGTATGCAAGATCCGCTCGATCGCCGCGCTCGGACGACCCTTCTGGCGCTCCTGTTGCTCCTGGCCCCCGCCGGCGCCCTGGCCGCCGACGAAAAGGACGAAGCCCCGGACGACGAGGGATATGTCGTCTTCACCAAGGACCACCCCCTGGGGGTCGCCGAGGACGGCAAGGCTCTCGTCTACGTCCTCCGCCCGACGAGCGTGGGGTACGCGATCAAGAGTTTCTTCATCGTGGACGACACCCCCGCCGGGATCAATCGCGGAAGCAGCTACTTCTTCACGCAGGTCGACCCCGGCAAACACGTCTTCTGGTCGAAGTCGGAGAACGTCGACGCGCTGGAGCTCGAGGTCGAGGCCGGCAAGACGTACTACATCCAGCAGCACGTCCAGATCGGCGGATTCCGCGCGAGGACCAAGCTCGAGGTCCTCGACGAGGAGGCGGGAAAGGCCGCCCTCGCGAAGTGCAAGAAACACGGGACGATGACCGCCCGGGGACGCGCCAAAGCCGACGAGATCGTGGCCGAGCACAAGAAGGACACCCAGGAGGACCTCGATCGGCGTGCGGAAAAGGCAACGAAGGGGAAGTAGGGCGATCGCCCCTTCAATCTCGACCGCACCGGCGTAATCTCTGGTCACGGCATCAGGGGTGATCCATGCGGTTCGTCGTCGCCGCCCTCGTGGCGCTCCCGGTCACCGCGGTCGCGGCCGGAGGGGTCGTGCGCCCCCTCACCGACGTCGTCCGCCCGACGGTCACCCGGGCGGCCCTCGACGACGCTTCGACCGGGATCTGGGCGGTCACCGCAGCCGACCCCCTCGGCACCAACCCCGGGAACGTCCCCCAGATCTTCCGCTGGAACCCCGCGACGGGGGACGTCGCGCAGGTGACCTTCCTGGGAGACGGCGTCGTCGTCCCTCACCCTCCCGAGGTCCTGACCCCCTGGCCCGCGATGAGCGGCGTCTCGGTCAGCGACGACGGATTGTGGCTCGCGTTCCTGTCGAGGGAAAATCTCACGGGACAGAACGCCGATCGGAACGTCGAGCTCTTTCTCATGAAGGCGGACGGCTCGGTGCTCCGGCAGCTCACCGCGACCACCGACGCGCTCGCGAAGATCTCCCGTTTCGCGATCTCCGGGGACGGCGCGCGCGTCGTCTTCCTCTCCGACGGGGAGCTCACGGTCGCGAACCCCGATCGGATGACGCTCGCGTACGTCGTCGCGGCTGACGGCACGGGCCTCCGGCGACTGACCTCCGCCCCGCCGGTCCGCGGAACCGAATGGGTTTCCGTCTCCGATGACGGCACCCGGGCGGTGGTATGCGAGGGGGTCGCGAACGGGACCTTCCAGGTCGCCGCGGTCGACGTGGACTCCGGCACGACCCGCGCGCTGACGAACCTCTCCGGGTTCTGCCGCATCGCCGAGATCTCCGGCGACGGCGGGACGGTCGCGTTCGAGACCTCGGCGACGGGAATCCCCGCTCCGGGAACGGGTCAGCCCCAATGTCAGGGCAACGTTCAGATCGCGACCGTCCGCTGGGACGGAACGCAGCTCCAGGAGGTGTCCGGCGCCTGTGCCTGTCAGGGGAGCTTCGCGCCGAGCGTCGCCTACGGCCCGACGCTTCTCGACGACGGGAGCTGGGTGGTCCACTCGAAGCGCGACTGCGGCTGGGAGATCTACAAGACACGAACCGACGGCACCGCCCAGGTGAGGCTCACCGTCTCGGGGTTCGAGGGGCCCGGCGCGTGTATCTGGGCGGTCGCGCCCGGAGGCACGGGGAGAATCGCCTTCCTCTGCGACGGGGAACCGACGTGGGCCCAGGGGGAGAACCCCGACGGCGGCAACGAGCTCCACAGCACGACCCAGACGGGAGCCGATCCCTTCAACGACGCGCTGCAGCTATCCCACGTCCGCGGCGGGGACAACGAATACCCCGACCTCACCCCCGACGGCGCCACCGTCGTCTTCTCCTCGAACGCCCAGCCCGACGGGGCTCCCCCGTCGCCGATCTCGCAGATCTACCGTCTCGAGACGACGGGGGGCGCCCCCGCCGCCGTAACGTCGTTCGCGACGGGTGCGGCGACCTTCCCGAGGGTGACTGACGACGGCGGCACGATCGTCTTCCTGTCCAACGCCGACCCGTTCGGTCTCGATCCGGACGACGCGTTCGCCCTCTACGCGATCGCGTCGAACGGCACGCAGCTGCGACGGCTGAGCCCCGTGGGGCACGAGGTTTCCTCGAGCGCGGACGTCGCGGGGAACGGGTCGCTCGCGGTGTTCGCGTCGCGCGTCGCCGGCGGCGGGGAGAACGTCTACCGGGTCGGTCTCGACGGCTCGGGGGTGGCGCTCATCGGGCCGCAAGGGATCGGGGCGATCGTCGATGCCACGGGCACGTGGGTCGCCTACCTCGACGCCGTCGGCGGGCTCTATCGCACCCGCGCCGACGCGTCGATGGCGCCGCAGCTTCTCTACACGGATCCGTACTTCGCGGGTGTCGACATGTCCGAAGACGGCGACGTGATCGCGTTCACCTCGGCGACCGACCCCGGCGGCGTCAACCCCGACGGGAACGGGGAGGTCTTCTTGTGGGAGGCCGCGACGAACGCCGTGCGCGCGCTGACCTCGACGGCCACCGGCGACCACACGCAACTCGCGCTGAGCCGCGACGGCACCCGGGTCGTCGTCGTCAGCACGGTGCCTCGATTCGATGCCTCGGTCCCCCCGGAGCTCGTCCGCATCGACGTCGCCACCGGGGAGGTCGAACGGGTCGACGGATTGCGCCCCGGCGAGGCGCGGCTGCTGGTGGCCGACCTCCACGGCGACCGCGTGGCGTTCGAGGGCACCGGCCGGGCGTCGGGTGCGAACCCGGACGGGAACCGCGAGATCGTCCTCCTCGATCGGACGGCGACGGCATCGATCCGCGTGAGCCCCGGCTTCGCGCCGACGACGGTCTCGTGGGACGTCGAATCGGGGCCGTCGACCTACGACGTGATCCGCGGAGACGTGGCGTCGCTCGCGATCGCGGGGGCGACGGTGGACCTGGGCGTCGTGACCTGCGTCGAGAACGATTCCGCCGACGCCCTGGCCGGCGATGCCGTCGCACCCGCGCCGGGGGAGGCCTGGTTCTACCTCCACCGCGGCTCCGCCGGCGCGCTCGCGGGCCCGGGAACCTACGGCGCGGGGAGCGGGAACCGCGAACGGATCCCCGGCGGCGGAGGTTGCGAGTAACGGGTCAAGTCTTCAACCGGCGTTTGACCCGGGTCCGCAACCGTCCGTGAAGACTCGACCCATTGCCCGTTGCCCCGTGCGCGGTCGGAGCGTATGAAGACGTGACCCCTCTTTCCAGGAGGCCCCGTCATGAAGCTCCATCGACTCGCGCCGGCGGCCTGCATCGCCGCCCTGTTCGCGCTTCCGAGCGCCGCCGCGCCCACCATCACCGTCACCGAGACCTACGACGGCCCCGTCGAGGAGGCCAGCTGGCGGGTCGCGTCGTTCGACACGATCCTCGAGTTCGGCGGCTGGCCGGACGCCTACCTCCGTGTGGCCGGCCTCGACACCTTCGGTCCCCGGATCTTCGCGGTTCCGGAACGGGCCTCGAAGTTCCTGGGCGACTACCGCGCCAAGGGGGTCAGCGGACTCGGGGTCGACGTCAACCTCTTCGGCATCGACTTCGGCGCCGAGGGGCGCCCCGTTTCGCTCTACCTCACGAATCGCATGGACCCCGAGGACCCGTTCGACGATTGCGACGTGGTGTACGTCGGGGCGAAAAACGTCCCCAAACCCGGCACCGGCTGGAAGTCCTTCGACTTCCGAGTTCCCTCGGAGAGCACCACGCTCCCGCCGGGATGGGTGACGGTCGGCGAGTGCGGAGGGCTCTCACCCGACGAGGCCTGGAACGCCGTGATCACCGACGTCGAGGACGCCAGCTTCTACTTCGGTGAACCGGACTACTTCTACATCTTCCAGGTCTGGAACCTCGGCTTCGACAACCCGCGCATCCGGATGAATTAGGGGTCAAGTCTTCGCTCGTGCGTGCTGCGCGGATCTGCAACGGCGGGTGATGACTTGACCCCTTCCGATCAATCGAGGCAGACCGTCACGCCGATGTTGTTCGTGTAGCAGCAGGGGTCGCACGACGAGCGCGGCGAGCCGTTGTAGGTGCACTTGCACCACGTCCGGCCCTTGCACGGCTTGCAGGCGGCGACCTGCGTCGCGGAGTCCGCGAGATCCTGCCCGATGGCGGGCGTCGCCATCGACGCATCCGCCTCCTCGCACGCGGCGTCGGACTCGAGCCCCTCGATTTCGACCACGACCGGCACCTCGACCGTGTCCGGCGCCTCGACACCCGGCGCCGCCTGCGAGACCGGGACGTCGGCCGCGACGGCCGTGCCGGCGAAACAGACCACCCCGAAGATCAGGGCAAGCGCCATCGTCCACTTCTTCATTCCGTCCCCCACCTTGGCCTCCACGGCCACGAATCGACCTCGACCGGGGCCGCCGCGGGACGCGGCGAGCCACTGGCGGTCGGGTGCGTGGGGGAACCCTATCGCGATCCGGCGGTGGAAACGTCCCGCATTCTCACCGGGCGCCGCCCCGCGCCCACGCCTCGTAGGCCTCCACCTTCCGGTCGTGCCGGGCGACCCACCGTGCGGCGTCCTCGTCGCCGGCGGAGCGCAGGAGCAGGTAGGTGAACGTCTCGGCGTGGCCGGATTCCTTCAGCTCGACGAACCACGGCAGCGTGAGCCGCCAAAACGGGTCCTCCGCCACGAAGTCGAGACCCGAGAAGATGCCGATCAGCGCGCCGAAGGCGAAGACGCAGAACTCGGCGTCGGACTTCGACTTCCACGGAGGGCTGAACCGCTGCGCCGCCATGGCGGCGATCGTGATCTCCTCGATGCTGGCGGGGGTCCGGTCGCGCTCGTCTCCGCCGGTGACCTTGACGGGTCCGACGAAAACGATGGCCCCGGCCCCCTCGGGGGCTTTCGGGTTCTCGAACGCCGCCAACCCGGCGAACAACCCGATCCACGCCTTCATCGCCGCCACACGACCGCGCAGCGATGCCGGCTCGAGGCCGGCGGCGCGTGCGCCGGAGAAGAAGGCCCGCGCGGGACGTTCCAACGCTTCGGCCGCCGCCGCGATCCCAAGCCACGTCTCCACGTCTCGGGGATCGAGCCTCGCGGATTCCAGGAAGGCGTCGAGCGCCTCGGTCGGGCGGTTCTGCGCGGCGAGATTGACGCCGAGCTGCTGATGCGATCGCGCTCGGTCGGGCATGAGCTCGACCGCCCGACGCAGGACCGGCTCCGCCTTCGCGTGGGCCCCGAGCGCCCCGTGCGTCCGCCCGAGGATCGCGTACGACCGCGGGTCCTGCTCGACCCCGCTCGCAAGCTCGGCCTCGAGGAACGCAACGAGCTCGTCGAGACGCTTGCCGCCGCTGAACCACGAGTACGCGAGCCCGTACACGGCGGCCGGTTCGTGCGGGTAGTCCTTCAGAACCGAGCGATACGCCTCCATCGCGCCCACGTAGTTCGCGTTGCCGTGGAGGCGCTCGGCTTCGCGAATCCGCTCCTCCCGATCGGCGGCGTGGAGCGGTGCCCCGGCGTCCGCGACGGCGAACAGCGCGACCAGGAGCCAGGCGACACGGCACATGACAGCCTCGTGGACCGATCGCCGGAAGGATACGCTGCATCTGCTCCGACGCCGGTCCTTGCGCCGCGGGGCTCAAGGGTTCGGGTCTTCACCCGTGCGTTTCTCCCGATCCTGCGACCGTGGGGGAAGACTCGACCCCTGCGTCGCCGGCGGCTTCGGCAGAGCCAGGGTCCCGACCCACGCCCCCATCGCCGACGCGACCAGGACGAATACGTCGCTGACCCGGACCTTGTAGTCGATCAGGAGCGTGTTCACGCCGAGGAGCAGCAGCCCGAAGACGAGGAGTCCGACGATCACCGCCACCACCAGCGTGACGACGGTGCGGCCGGCCTTGGCCCCGCGCCGCAATCCCGGCAGAACGCGAACGAGTCCGCCGAGAAGCCCACCGAGGATCGCGGAAACGATCGTCCGCCACGGAGGGTCGAACGTGATGTCCGCCGTGGCGTTGCTGAATCCCGCCGCGCTCGCGACGATTCGAACTCTCCCCGACCCGTCCGAGCGGAGGACCGTGTCGGCGGTGCCGTCGGGCGAGAGCTTGAGCGTCGCCGTCTCGAGATAGGCGCTGGGATCGGTTCGCAGGGCGACGACCACGGTCTCCGGGTTCGGGTGCCCCACCGCCTCGACGTGCACCCGCGCGGTCTCCAGTCCGTACCCCTGGATCCTCAGGCGGTCCGTGTTCACCAGCAGCCGCGGCGTCACCCCGAGCGAGACGGGTTCCCCGGCCGGATTGAACCGCGACGCAACGTGAACCACGAGGTTCGACTTGGCGTCCGGCACCTTGATCGTCACGGTCTCGAAGGGCGGGCTCGACCGGCTCATCGACACGCGGGCGGGCTCGGCGAGGTTGGATTCCACCACTTCGAACTGAACCGGCGCGGACAACGTGTCGAAGCTCTCGCCGCTGACCGACGCGAGCCCGAGTCGGATCGTCCCCACGTACGTGTTCGCCGTCGTGTCGAAGGTGAGGGGCTGGCCGGCCAGGGCGTACGCCTTGACCTGCACCTCGGGACCGCCGAGCGCGGTGAGTTGGCGCTCCACGCCGGGGAACGCCGTGATCTCCGCCCCGGCGGCGGCGGCGGCGACCTGCTGGGTGACGACCTCGGTCGCCTGGGCCTCGGACGCGGCGTCGAGATCGACCTTGTACGGAACTCCCGCCACGAGCGCCGCGGGCGGCGGCCTCGACGGCGCCGGAGTGGGCAGGATCTGTCCTGCATTCTGTGCCGTGACATTCCTTCTGGCGATCTGACGCCTGAGTCGCTGCACTGCCTCGCTCGGCACCTGGGCCCCGGCGTCCGGCACCGCGGCGCCGAGCAGCGCCGCGACGACCGCCACGCTCAGGATCGCCGACACACTCCGACTGCCGCCGTGTCGCATTCTCAGCGCTCCTTTCACCGTGGGCGCCGCCCGATCGCTCCCAGGTACGTCCGCACCCACGCTCCCCACGCGTTCTTCCCGGAGAACTCGAGACGGTCGTAAAGCGGCGACATCTTTCGTTTCGGGAAGTAGATGGACAACCCACGGGAGTGGGCGACTTCCTTCCCGCGGAATCCGGTGGCGACGACGCAGGTTCGAACGGCCGAGACGACGGAACGGCACGCCGCGCCGACCGCGACGTCGCCGACGTGCTTCGCGATCAGCTCCGCGAGGTCGACGAGATCCACGTATTCGTCGTACGGCTCGCTGTACTCCTGAACCTGATCCCGCGCGCTGCGGACGCCGGCGATGACCGCCGGGTCCCCTTTCAGGCGGACGAGCGCCTTCGCCAGACGATCCACCGCGGTCGCCACGGGTTCGACGCGGGCCAGATCGACCGCGGATTGGGTGACGATTTCCCCGGGAGGGTACGAGGCGAGGTACTCGCGGACGATGCGATCGGAAAGGGCGCGCGCGGACATCGCCGGGCGCGCCACCAGCGCCTTCAGGATCCGGTCGTAGGGCCACCCCTCCGCGGGCTCGGTCTCCTGCGATCCGACCGCGAAGGCGGCCGTGCCCCGCACCTGGAAGGCCACCTCGAGCATGCCCATCAGGCACGCGTCGAGACCGAGGACGTCGATCTTCCGCCCGAGCCGCGCCTTCACCCGCGCGAGGACCTTCCGGATCTCGACGTTGTCGAGGAAGTCCTGCGCGTCGTCGTCGAAGGCGATGGCCCGGGTGGACACCGCCGCGCGCACGCTCGTGCGGAACAGGGCACTCCGGTTCCGCCGCAGCGCCGATCGGACCTGTCCCGACGACAACGTTCCTCGCCCGCGCCCCGCCGCGTTCGCGACGACCAGGGGGCCGCGCACGACGGGCGGCAGCGAGCCGCTGAACGCGTTCCCTTCGAAAACGTTGGCGTCGTCCCACCCGGACCCGTGGTTCCAGAGCACGAGGAGGTAACGCTTCGCGGGGTACGTGCGCATCCCCCACGTGACGAAGTCCTCGAGGACGCGCGGATCCCCGGTGTTCGTTTCGCCCAGGGACTGGACCACGTCGGCGGGGAGCGTCGTCCCCTTGCGGACGAGGTAGCGGTGGGTCTTCCGTCCCGCGCCCGCGCGGTCGAATTGCACGACGATGTTGACGCTCCGGCTCGATCCCGCGCGCTTCATCTCTTCGAGATCGGCCACCCCCGCGAAGTCGAGATCGTTGTCGCCGGCCATGTAGACGAGGACCGTCCAGGTCTTCTGCGCCGCCTTCCGTTTCGCCATCGCTCGACCTCCACGTCCGTACCTGGGTGCCGTCAGCGCATCACCAGGGTCGGATCGCCGTAGTGCTGGTAGGCGGCCCACAACGAGCCGTAGCGCGGCTGGATCGCCAGCGCCCTCCTGCCCGCGAGGACCGCGTCGCCCACGGACGCCCCGTCCCGCAGCAGGGCCCGGTAGAACGCCCCGGCGAACAAGATCGCGCCCTGGTCGTCGACCTCCCAGGCGGTTCCCACGTAGTCCCGGACCCCGCGCGCGAAGAAGGCGTCCGCCAGGGACGGCAACAACGCCGCCTCTTCGGAGCGCGTGCGGATCTGGCGGCCGCCCGACGCCACCGACGACGTCCTGCCCGAAAGACAGGCGTTCGCGACGACGAGGCGCGGCGCGCGATCCACGCGCTCCAGCTCGCCCGCCGCGAGCAACCCGCCCTTGAATACCCAGCCGACGCGGGACGGGTTTCGCGCATCGAAGTCGCCGTGGCCGCAGTAATGCAGGATGTCGAAACCGCCGGTCATGAGCTTCCGAAGCACGTCCAGGCGGCGAGCCGGCGGGATCCCCGCAATCGGCCCCCCGCCGTTCGACGGGGCGCCGATCAGCAATTCCACTTCGACGCCGCACGAGCCGAGCAGGTCGCTCACCTCGCGCGCCTCCACCCGCGCGCCCGGGAGATCCTCGCTCCGCTCCGGGTCGCCCGGATCCCCCACGACGAGGGCGCGAAGGCGCGCCCCTGACTCCGGCTCCCGCCGCGGCGGCGGACTGAACGTCGTCCGCAGTTGTCGGGCCACCGGTCGCCGCAGGCCGACGCAACCCGATGCCGCCACCGCGTCGACTTCGAGGCAGAGCATTTCCCAGTGCCCCGGCGCCATGTTCCGATCGACCTCGAAGATGATCGGCCGATCCACGTCCGCCACCAGGTCTCGGAAGTCCCGGGGCAACACCAGCCGGGCCAGCGTATCGCCGAGTCCGGCGACCTCCTCGGCGGGAGGGCGGACCATCCGCTCGATCGCTTCGCTCACCAGCGCCGGGTCGATCCCGACGACGCGCTCGGCGACCGTCGTCGTGTTCGTGATCGCCGCCACCACGATCTTCCCGTCGGCGACGAACACGCTCAGCCGCGTCGGCACCGTCACCGGCGCCTGCGCGGCGTCGGCGTCCGTCGGCGCCTTCTCCGACTCCCTGGCGGCCTCCGCGAGGACCGCCGACACCTCCGCCGCCGAGGCGAGCCGCGTCAGCTCGCGCTCCCGCACCTCCCCCAGGAGCTGTTTCAGCGCCCTGCGCGCGCGGGCCGGCGCCGACGGCGCGCTCGCCTGGAGCGCGGCGCCATGGATCCAACGATCCACCAGCGGCTTCCCGATGCGTTTGCCGTCGCCCCGGATCACGCGGGGGCCCACGAGCAGGCGCACCGCTTGCGCGATCTCGGGATCCTGCGCCGCGGCCCGAAGCGCCACGAGGATCTGCTCGGACTTCTCGACGTCCTGCTCGGCGAAGACGACCCTGCGCACGGCCCCCTCCCCGACCGCTCCCGCGTTCACGGCATCGGCGAGCCCGAGGAGCATGCTGCGCACGGCGATCTTGGGAGCGAGGCATCCCTCGCCCGAGCCGATGAGCACGGTGCACAACGTGCCCCTGCGCGGAAGGCTCGACACGACGACCGACAATCGCCTCGCGAGGGTTCGCAGGGACCCCGCGCCGAACGTCCCCGCGTGCCCCATTCCCGCGATCGCCGCCACCCGTCTCGGATTCCCCGCGATCGGATAGAACTGGACGTCCCCCAGCGCGCCCACGAGCTCCCCACGCCGCGTGAGCGAGGTGAGGACGAGCTTCGCGGTCTCGCGGGTCCCGGAGACCATCCGGTCCACGGCGAGCTCCGCCCGTTGCGGCGGCACGCCGATGTAGTGGCCGACGGCATAGACGTCGGCATCGACGTTCGAGATGTCGTCGCACCGGACCTCGACGGCGATCCGCGGCACGCGCGCGCCCCGCGCGCGCCGCCGAGCCATCGGGAGCGCCTCGCCGCCGAAGAGGGTCCGCAGTACCTCCGACTCCAGCCGCGCCTGCTCCACGAGCGGGTCCCCGGCCCGCCGCCCGCGGGTCCTCCGGCTCGCGGCCGTCTTCACCGCGTTCAGCCGATCGGCGACCTCCGCGGGAATCTCGCCCGCGCGCGCCGCCTCGATCCAGATCTCCTCTTCCTTCCCGCGAACCGTGGGCGGGGCGACCGCGTCGAGCCGGCCGGTCGTCCCCTCGAGGAGCAGGTCGTCGATCGCGTCGAGCACCGCGTCGTTCTTGCAGAGGTTCATGTGCGCGTCGCGCACGAAGAACATCGGAACGCCGGGGAGCCGACCGAGCTCATGCGGCACGGTGCCGTCACCGTTCCGGGTCTGGAGCAGCTCGAACTTCCCCGGGCTCGGGACGCGGATCCGGAAGTTGGTCTTCTCGCCGTATCCGGCGACGTAGGTCATCCGCTCGGGGGAGCGCACCTCGCGCAGTCGTCCGTGAAACGCCGCGGCGTGATCGAGGTGCGCCGGCCGCACCGGAGCGGATCCCCAGGCCGCGGCGGTGTAGAGCTTCGCGTGGTCGTCGTCGATGTCCACGTAGGGAGCCGGCAATAGCTGGTACGTGCCGAGGAACGAGTTGAAGACGCGCAGCTCCTGCTTCTTGGAGTGCGGCAGGTCGAGCGCGGAGATCAGCTTCACCATCCCGTGATCGCCCGACAGCGCCAGCGGCGCGTTGTACGAGCCGCGATTGGGGGTGCCGAGCATCACGAGCCGCCCCCCTTTCTTGCGACCATCCGGATCGTCCATCGACCGCCACAGGTCGGGCTGGCGGACCATCAGACTGCGGGTGACGAGCCCTCCCATGGAGTGGGCGACGACGTGGACCGGTTCCCCCTTCCCCCAGTTCCGGATCTCGGCGGCGAGCGCGTCGGCGGCCGCGTCGACGTCCCAGCGCCAGTCGTAGCAGAACGGCTTGACGTCCCAGTTCTCGTCGAGCTGGAGCAGCATCGGCAGGTAGACCATCTCGAGCTGCCCGTCGGTGCGGACCTGGATCTTCTTCGGGACAGGATGCCCGTCGGCGTCGAGCTCGAGCTCCTTCATCCGGCCCCAGAGCAGGCGCCACAGGTTCAGCCAGATCCGATCCTTGTCGTCGGAGGCGTCGACCGTGGCGAGATGACAACCCATCGTCCCGTGAAGGACGACGACCTTGCCGCGCTTGACGGCGCGCGCGCGACGCAGGGAGAGCTGGTCCAGTCGACGCATTCCCGCGTCGCCGAACGCGGCGTGCAGCGCCGCTCGATCCTGGTCGGATAGACCCCCCAGGACCTCGCGCGCCTGGGCGAGAGTCCCGGAGGCGACTGCGCGACGCAGGGCGCGCAGCGCCGGCGGGAAGGGCGGGGGTTGCGTTTCTCGGTTGGCCATGGCGATGCTCCCTTCGGTTCGCCGCTGCAGCCTCGATCGGCCGCTCTCCCGTCGCCGCTCACCCCGCTTCCGGCAATCGATCGAACCGGGTCTCCACCTTCCGTTGCGTGATCGGGTGCAGGTACGCGATGCGCAGGCTCGCGCCGCGATCCTGGGAGGAGGTGAGCAAGGTGAACATCGTCATCACGAAGTTCCGCCCGGACACCTTGCCGGCGACGTCGAGGTCTTTCATGAACTTGCCGAGTTTCGTCACCAGGAGCGGAATCCGCTCCGGCCTGCGCTGGACGAACACGTCGCGGTGGATCTCGAGCAACAAGGCGACGTAGCTCTGCTTGATATCGAGCAGGTGCGCCTTCACGAAACCCGGCAGCGACGGCGAGAACGGCATGAGGCCGAGGGCCTGGACGTAGGCCGCGGCCAGGGCGTTCCCGAGCTCGCCCGGGTTCCGGCCGGGGTCGAAGACCGACGCCAGGGCCATCGGCGACAGGGACGCGTCGAGCCGAAGTGTGATTTCCCCGATCGCGCCCGCGCGCATGGCCTCTTCCGTGGAGGCTCTCGCCTGCTCCCAGGCCGACTCCTCCTCCAGCAACCAGCCGGCGCACCGCCGCATCTCGTCGAGCCCCTTGCGGAACGACTTCACGCTCGGCGTGTCCTTCAACGTCTCGGCGAACGAATACCCCACCGACGATCGCCGGAGCTCGAAGGCGTCGCGGACGAGGCGATCCTCGGCCCGCACCCAGCGCTCCTCGAATGCGACCTCGAACAGCGTCTGGACGTGGACGAGCCGTCGGCGTGTTTCCACGATCCGCTCGTCGCCGGTCTTCACGCTTTGCACCAGGATCTCGCCGTCGTCGGTCGCTTCGATCTGCGTGGCGCTGCTCAGGAGGAACCGGTCGATCGTCATCCGATTCCGGCCGTTGATGCTCGTCCGTACCGTGAAGTCCCGGCGCAGGCTCTCCTCGACGTACGACTTCCAGAAGCGAATGGAGCCGGGGTGGTCGCGGCGAAGACCCAGCGCCGCCGCGACGTCCCCCCTCAGCAGGTGCCGATAGGCGGCCCTCCCGGCGTCGCTTCCTGGATCGACGTCGACGGAGGCGAGCGTCTGGTTGGTCTGCAGGCGGGACCACGCCAGGGAGGCGTTCAGCATGAGATTCCGGTTGAGGGCTTTCTCCAGCGCCTCGGCGGCCGTCGCCCGCGCCCGGTCGTATCCGTCCACCAGCTTTTTCAGCTCGGCCTTCACCTTCTCGGCGACGGCGGCGAGATGGTCCACCGGCTGGTTCAGCTTCGTCGAGAGATGGGTCTCGAGCCAGACGATCTTCTCCTCGAGAAGGGTCTGGAGCGGCTCGGCCTTCTTCGACTCGAGCACGCGGCGGATCTTCTCGACGGTCGTGGAGATCGACAGCTCGTTCTGGATCCGGCGATAGGCGCCCTCGATGCGGCGTTGGATCTCCTCGCGCTGCTCCCGGTAACGCGTGACGAGCCGCTTCAGGTCGCTGAATCGGTTCCGGATCCAGCTCTCGATCGGCGACGCGTCGCCGTACCCCTTGCGCGTCCACTCGACGACCGCGCGGATCCGCCGGACTTCGTCATCGGACAGCGTTCTTCCCGCGAGTTGCTTCGTGTCGAGGATCCCCTGCAGCTCCCCCGCCCTCGCGAGGCTGTCGATCGTGTCCACGGCGGCGTCGAGCTCGGAAAGCGCGTTCGAGGATTCCAGCGCCTGCTCGACGAACGCGAGGATCTTGGCGTCGAAGGCGTCGTAGGCCTGCACCAGCTCCTCGGCCCGCCGGAAGAGCTCCGCGTAGGCCGCGTCGACGGCGACGGCAGAGGGCTCGAGCCCCGAGCGAAGCGCCTCGGCGAGCCTCGCGACGGTCGCCTCCCGGATCTTCGTCCGCAGCTCCTCGACGTCTCCCGCGGGATCGAGCGCGCGGATCCGGGCCATGAGGCTCGGAAGCGGCGTCCGGCCGAGCAGCCCGTCGACGAACTCCGCGGTGGCCGCCTCCCCATCCGCACCGGAACCCGTCTTCAGGTGAATGTCGACGGAAACGCTCGCGGCCAGGCTCGCCTCGGATCGGCGGGTCTTCACGAACGAGACATTGAGCCAGTCGGGATTCTGCAGCCCCGGTCGCACGACCAGCGTGTGCGCCCCCTGAAAACGAACGGAGCCGCTCAGTCCGACCCGCGCCTCCGCCTTGGCCTCGACGGTCAGGTCCACCCCGGCGAGGTCCTCACCGAACGATCGGGAGCCCCCCACCGTCCACCCGTAGCCGATCTCGGCTCCGAGCTCGAGGCCGCCCGAGAACTCGGCGACGAGGATCTCGCCCGGCGCGGGCGGATGGGTCAGGGCGTTGAAGGGGGATTTGCTCGCGCGGAAGGTGGAGAGCAGCGCCGTGCGAGCGCCCGTGGCCTTCGGGAGCTCCTTGAAGAACCGGAGGACGATCTCGGCCTTGCCGTCGGCACGGAGCGCGATCGCGATGCCGTCCAGCGTTCCCCGGACCGAGGCGTCCGCGCGCAGCGCCGCAGCGAGCTCGACGCCGCAGATCACCCGGTCGGCCGGCACGACGGCCGGAGCGATCGACTGGTCGGGCCAGGGGACCTCGAGATCCGCCACGCGCACGGTGTCCCCCGGCGCAAAAAACGCCGCGTCCAGCTCGAACTCCGCGAGCACTGTCAGCGACTGGCTGAGACCTGCGATCTCGGTGATGGGATCGACGTCGCCGGAGACCGTGCAGTCGGTGATGCGGACGATCGACTTCTTCGTGATCGGGTCGTCGTGCTCCAGGAGGGCGGCGAGGTCGTCCGGCAGCTTGGCGAGGACGAGTTCCTTCACCTTCCCCGAAACGAGAACGCTGAGATCTTCTTTGATATTCATCGAAGCTCCGCGAGTCCGAAAGCCATCCCGAGGTCGCGCACGACGCTCCTCCCGGATCGCCATCCCCTCACAGCGATTCGACGTGGGTGTTCTTGCCTCGAAAGCCAACGCACCCGCCGGCTCCTTCGCGCACGGCGGGTGTCGTTGGCGGGTAGATACCCCGCCCGGGATGCGAGTGCAGTAGGAAATTCCGCGACGCAGCGAAATCCTTTCGGAGGCTTTAGGGATTGCAATTGTTTCGCGCGACGCGACCGAGCGAACGCTCAGCGCGACGGCGGGATCTGGGGAGACACGAACGGGTCGAGGCTCGATCCCTTGAACCCCGCCGGGTCCCACTTCGAAGCCGCTCCGAACAGCTCGGTCCCGATGTGCTCGCCGAGCTTCCGGTAGCTCTCCCACTGCGCCTCGTCGAAGAACTGGTCGGACGTCGGCTCGTGCGGG
>DASVAW010000113.1 GCA_036376135.1 Candidatus Polarisedimenticolaceae bacterium
GAATTCCTTCAAGCTGAGCCCGCATCCTCGGCGGCCTTCCCCTCCCGTTGCAGTTCGGACATCGGGGCGGACGACGAGAACGCCCTCATGCGGTTGACTCCGGCGGGACGCGGTCCTTAACGTTGGTCCAGCTCCCCGCAAACCGTCCGGGAGGAGGTACCCCGTGAGGCCCTTGGTCGCCGTCGTGTTGTTGCTCACCTGCGCGTGCGCGCGCTCGACGCACCCGCCGAAACTGCTGCCCGCCGCGGACCCGGAAGTTTCGGGGGCCGGCCCGGTGCTCGCGCCGTCCGACCGGCGCGCGGAGCCCGTGGGCGCGCACGCCTCGGTGATCACCGAGCCCGCGGCATCGGACCTCGACGTGGTCGGCCACGGCCCCGAGGAGCGGGCGCTCATCGAGCACTACCCCCAGGCCAACGCCGCCGCCTTCCAGTTCCTCTTCCGTCGCGGCCGCTGCGCGGGGAACCCGGGAACCTGCCGCGGCGGCGCCGACGACGGTGCCTCCTGCGCCTCCGACGCCGACTGCGCGTCGGGGCCGCTCACCTTCACGGGCGGCGAGACCGAATACTTCGACGCCGACGGCAACTCCCTCGGCGTGCAGGCGTTCAACGCCGCCGAGTTCGACGAGGCCACCGGTCTCGACGACGTCGGCATCTGCAACGGCGACAACACGATCGCGTGCGCGAATCCCGGCGGCGACGACGCCGCCGCGTGCGGATCGACCGGCGACGACGCCTGCAACACGCGCCCCGCCGCGGGGTACGTCCCCGATCACGCCAGCTACCTCCTGCGAAACCCCAAGGAGATCGTCGCGCACAATCTCGTGCCGGCCGAAGCGGAGATCCGCATCTGCTTCGCCGAGTTCGACACGATGTCGGGGTGCGACCCGCTGATCGTGCGACAGGCCCTCGAGGAGTACCGCGTTCCGCCGGGCCAGACGTACGTCTACCCCCTGGGGAACCCCGACGAGGTGGGAGGCGTGATCCGCGTCAGCGTGGGGCACGAGCCGCCCACCCACCACCGAGGCGTGAACAACCAGCGCCACGCGTACGACATCGGCGTACGCGTCGGGGGGGACTCCGGCGTGGCCACCTCCTGCGCCGGCGGCACCTGCTCGGGCGGCGCCCGCGACGGCGACGCGTGCGCGGAGAACGGCGACTGCGTCGACAACGCGAACGCCTTCGTCTACGACGAGCCGATCCTCGCGATGGCCGACGGAACGATCGTCGCCATCCTCCACGACTACCCCGAGAACCCGAACCCGCCGGACAAGCTCCCGGGGGTCAACGGCTGCGACGTGCGTGCCTGCGGCAACACGCCGGACTGCGACGACCCGGCGGAGATCCCCACGACGGGGAACTCGGTCTTCATCGAATACGCCAACGGCGAGATCTCGCACTACGCGCACACGATCCCGGGCACGAACAACCACCTGGAGTGCGGCGACCCCGTCTCGCAGGGGGACGTCGTGGGCAACGTGGGGAACTCAGGGAACTCGACCGGTCCGCACCTCCACCACGGCTCGCTGACGCTCGCGGAGTTCTGGGACGGCGACAACTACAGCCTCCCCTCCTACTTCACGAACGTGGTGTTCGCGGCCGGGCCCGACCCGACCCCGCGGCGACAGCTCGACGTGGGCCTGACGTCGGGGCTCGAGTTCACCGTCACCACCGCCCCGGCACCGCTTCCGCCGAACGCGCCGGTCGGGCCGGGCGCCGTCGCCGAGTCCGAGCCGAACGACACGCTCGCGGGCCACGACGCCCTCACCTACCCGGCGACCGTCTCCGCGACGCTCGAGACGGCCCACGTCGGCGACCTCGCGGTCCGCGGCGACGGGGTCGAGGACGTCTATCGCATCGACGTGGCTTCCGCCGACGAGCTCCGGGTCGAGCTGGGCTGGCAGGACGGGGCGAGAAACCTCGACGTCTACCTCCTCACCGAGGACCTGCGCGTGCTCAACGAGACCGGGCAGGGTACGCGGCGCGCGGGAACCGAGGAAGCCGTCTGCCCCACCCTCGATCCCGGCGCCTACTACGTCATGGTGACGAACCTCGACACGACCAAGAGCGGGGACGAGCCGTACGAGCTCGGCGTCGCGAGCGACCCGCAGACGATCGCCGCGTCGATCACGAACGCGGTGCAGCCCGTCGAGGTCGACGGCTCGTGCGAGGCCGCCGTCGAGTTCAAGATCGCGATCCACGACAACTGCTGCCTTTCGGCGGACACCCTCGAGCCGCTCGTCGGCGCCGCCAACCCGACGGACAACCTGACCCTCGGTCCGGTCGAGCTCGACCCGCCGGCGTTCCTCGGACCGCGCGACGCGGAGATCACCGGACGCGTGCGCGTCTCGGGGCTCACGAGTTGTCCGGCCCAGGTCGTGGTCTACGCGCAGGCGCACGACTGCTCGGGAAACCTCGTCGCCACCGGCGACCAGGGCACCGACGCCTTCACCACCGTCGTCGACCTCATCCCGCCGCAGGTCGCGCCCGGCGATGCGGACCTGTACTGCCTGTGGCCCCCGAATCACAAATACGTCTGCTTCGAGCAGTCCGCGTTCGCGCCGACGATCACCGACAACTGCACGCCGTCCCCGACGTGGTCGTTCGACGCGTGCACCTCCGACCAGCCCGACGACGCCCCGGGCGGCGGCGGGCCGAACGGCGACGGTCACACGCGCAACGACTGCGTCGTCGGCGCCGGGGACGACGACGTCTGCGCCCGCGCGGAGCGGGCGGGAAGCGATCCGGAGGGGCGTCGGTACGCCCTCGACATCGCGTCCGCCGACGCCTGCGGGAACGTCTCGACGCCGACGATCATGGGGAACCTGTACGTCCCCCACGACAATAGCCCGCAGCTGTCCTGCGCGGCGCCGTCCGGGGCGCGTGCAGAGGGACCGACGACGCGCCGTCCCGAAAGGACGGGACGGGCGGCGACGGGCCGACAGCCGGCGGTGCGCGGGACGCGCTAGACCGTTCCCGGAAGGGATCGAGTCACGGGCACGGATGGTCGTTGGGGCGGGGACCGAGCGTTCCCGACCCCAGCGACCCTTCGCCGCCGCTCGCGACGCCGGTCACGAGCGAAAACGCGACCTCGCCGGGCGTCGGCTCGCTCGCCTCGGTTTCGGACGTCGAGGTGAGGCCGCAGCGACGGTCCGCGAGCGCATTCGATCCGGGCTCCTGCGTGTAGACGCCGGTCGCTTTCAACACGCCCAGGTCTCCGAGGTAGAGATTCCAGGACGTCGCGCCCTGTTCCGCCTGCCATTGGACGAGGTCCTTCGCCTCCCGCCACTCCCAGATGACGCCGTCGTCGAGGTCGCAGGCATCCCCCTCGTCGTCGCCGTCGCCGTCGGATTGGGGCGCGTTGGCATCGTAGGGGCAGTTGTCGCAGGCACCGGCGACGAGGTCGGCGTCCACGTCCACCCCCGCGGCCGTTTCGTCGACGCCGCCGCCGCAGTTGTCGTCGCGACCGTTGCAGACCTCGTTCGCGCCGGGATGGACGCTCGCGTCGCCGTCGTCGCAGTCGGCCGGGGCGGAGACGTACCCCGGCCGAATCGAGCCGTCACAACTCGGAAGGCTGTCGCCGGAATCCCCGAACCCGTCCCCGTCGGCGTCGCGGTAGAGGAGCCGTCCGTCGGGACACGCGCAGTACTCGCCACCGCTGTTCAGCGGATGGGCCCCGCCGGCGGTGCCTCCCCAGACGATCATCGTCGAGCCGGTCCACACCACCGTGTGCTCGGAACGCCCGGGCGGAATGTTGGCCGCCGTCGAGATCGGCGCCCACGCGTCGGTCGCGGGGTCGTAGCGACCGCCGCCGTTGGAGTAATACGGAGCGCCGTCGAGGCTCCCTCCCCAGACGATCATCTCCGAGCCCGTCCAGATCGCGGTGTGGTCGTGGCGCGCCGAAGGGGCGTTGGCGCCGCTCGAAACCGGTGTCCACGTGTCCGCGTCGGGGGAGTAGCAGCCGCCGTCCCCCAGTTCGACGTTGGGGTACGGGGTTCCCCTTCCGCCCCAGACGATCATCTCGGAACCGGTCCAGACCGCCGTGTGATATCGACGCGCCACGGGGACGTTGGCGCCCGTCGCCGTCGGCGTCCACGAATCGCCGGCCGGGTCGTAACGTCCGCCGGAGTCGAGGTAGTGACCGAAGTCGGCGTCCTCGCCGCCCCAGACGATCATCTCCGAGCCCGTCCATACCGCGGAATGGGCGTGGCGGGGCGCCGGCACGCCCGCCGCCGTGGACGTCGGAATCCATGCGTCGGTCGACGGGTTGTACCGGGCGCCGGAGTTCGACGGGACGTAGGCCGAGTCCCGCCCGCCCCAGACGACCATTTCGGAGCCTGTCCACACGGCGGAGTGCGCGCGACGCGCCGTCGGTGCGGCGTCGATCGGCACGGGGCGCCAGGCGTCGGTCATCGGGTCGTAGCGGGCACCCGTGGCAAGCACCTCCGCGACCGGCCAATCGGCGTACCCGCCCCACACGATCATCTCGGTTCCGCTCCACACGGCCGCGTGATCGGTGCGTAAGCTCGGCGCGTTCGCCCCCGAGGACGTGGGCACCCAGTTGGCGGTGGCAGGGTCGAAGCGACCGCCGTTGCCCAGGACGGAACTCCCCTGCCCTCCCCAGACGATCATCTCGGAGCCGGTCCAGACGGCCGACTGCCCGTAACGCTCCTGAGGCACCGAAGCGGCGGTCGACGTCGGGATCCACGAGTCCGTGGAGGGAGCGTAGCGGCCGCCCGTATTCGTGTGCCCGCTGCCGCCCCAGACGATCAGCTCCCGACCTGTCCAGACGGCGGTGTGGGAGCGACGCGCGGTGGGCGTTCCCTGCCCCGTCGAAGTCGGCGTCCAGGCGTCGAGGACGGGGTCGTAGCCCCCCCCGGAGTTGGTCGCGGTGTTGCTCGCGACCTCTCCGCCCCAGACGAGCATCTCCGAGCCGGTCCACGCCGCGACGTGGGCATAGCGGGCGGACGGGAGATTCGCTCCCGTCGACGTTGCGGTCCAGGTATCGGAGGCCGGATCGTAGCGCGCTCCGCTGTTCAGGTTGGGCCCGTTGAATCCCCCCCACACGATCATCCGGGAACCCGTCCAGACGGCGGTGTGGAACGCTCGAGCGGCGGGTGCTCCCGCGGCCGAGGAGGTCGCGATCCACGTGTCGGTCGTCGGGTCGTAGCGGCCGCCCGATCGCTCGTAAACGCTCGCCGTGCTCCTGCCGCCCCAGACGATCATCTCGGAGCCGGTCCACACCGCCGTATGGAGGGTGCGTTGGATCGGTGCTCCCACCGTCGACGTCGCGGCCCACGTGTTGGTCGAGGGGTCGTAGCGACCGCCGCTGTTCGCGTACGACGTGGCACCGATCTCCCCGCCCCAAACGATCATCTCGGAGCCGGTCCAGACGGCGCTGTGACGGCTCCGGCCCGCAGGAAGGCCGGCCCCCATCGCCGTCGGGGTCCAGGTCTCGGTCGTCGGGTTGTAGCGACCGCCGGTATTGAGGTAGTAGGGCGAGTTTCTGCCGTACCCACCCCAGACGATCATCTCCGTCCCCGTCCACACGGCCGTCGCGTCCTCCCGCCCCTGAGGGGTGAGGACCCCGATCGGCGTCGGAACCCACGTGTCGGTCGACGGGTTGTAGCGGCCACCGGCCTGCACGTGGGAGGTCCCGGTGGAGCCTCCCCAGACGATCAGTTCCGAGCCGGTCCACACCGCCACATGCGAGATCCGTCCCGTCGGGACGTTGCCGCCGGTGCCGATCCACGTGTCGGGCTCGCAGGCGCCGCTGGCGAGCGCGGGGAGGGTGTACGCGAACGAGGGGACTTCGAGTTCGAACGAGGCGTCGGGTGAACGACCGATCGCGTCGCCTGCGCTCCACTCCCGGAACAATCGATCCACCAGCGTCGGCCGCGCGAGTGTTTCCGCGATGCGGGCCGGGTCGTTGCCCAACGCTTCGAACAGAGCCCGCAGCGTCTCCGGCGCGCGCGAGTCCCTCGCCATCCGATCCATCTCCGCCTGGAGCTGCTCGCCCGTGATCGGCCGCTGCCAGCGCGTCGCAAGGGCGGACGACTTTCGAAGGTAGTCCTCCACGCGCGCCCGTATCGCGGCATCGGAGAGGACCGCGGCAAGCGGCGGCTTGGGTAGGGGGTTCTCGGCCGGCCAGATCCGCCGGCTCCAGTAGACCTGCTCGATGGCCCGCTGCGCGGCGACACGGTCCTCGACGGTGATTTCCGCCGCCGATGCGCCGAAAGACAGGGCGAAGCACCCGACGGCCGCCAGGAACGGGGGGGTCATGCCATGGAATATTCGCTGGGGCTCGAGGAGTGTCAACGAACACTGCTCAAGCCGGTGCGCTCCGGCGCATTGGCGGGCAAGTACACTCGATCGAGGCTCAGGAGCGCGCCCGACTCCCCCTCAGCGCAACCCGCCGACGACGTACAGATCGGTCAGCAGCTTGGAGGTGGAGAGCGCCCAGTACTTCCCGTTCGGCGTGATCGTCGGGGCGACGATGCGAACCCCCGCGGCGTCGTTTGGGGCGATGGTGGTCCAGGGGACCCGGCGCCCGGTCGCGAGATCGAGCTTTTCGATCTCGATCGGAATGCCGGGCGCGCTCACGAACAGCCCCGTTCCGTCTTCGGTGAAGGCGAGGGGCTGGTCCCCCGCGCGCCAGCCGGGGATCGCGATCGGCTCGCCGCCGTCGACGGGCCAGCGCATCGGTGTTCCGCCGGCGTCCTGCAGCACGACGAGCCGGCCGTCCGGCGACACCGGCGGACAGCCGAAGTACTCCGACTGGATCCCGGGACGTCCGAACGGGTGCGAGGCGCCGGTGGTCACGTCGATCACGAAGGCGCGGGTCGGCTCGTCGCCGCGGCGCGCGACGGTCACGATCCGCCGTCCGTCGCGAAGCCAGGCCGGGAGCCCCTCGTAGCGCAGCCCCTCGGGATTCGGGATCGCGCGCGTCGCTCCCATGCCCACCGGAGAGACCGACAACACCCGCGCGTCGGCCGAGGACACGAGGGCCTCCGTTCCGTCCGGGGAGAGCTGAAGCACGTCCCCCGTGCTGAGCCGGAGCGCCCCCGCGCGATCGGCGCGAACGGCGAACCCTTCGTATTCCTTGGTCGCGTGGCTCGCGACCGCGGCGACGCGACCGTCGTCGGAGATGGAGCGGGACAACGAGGCCTCGGCGGGGACGATCAGCGCCCGAGGCTGGCTCCATCCGGACAGCAGCGCGTCCACGCCGCGCTCGTTCCGGTGGCTTCCGATCAGGACGCGTCCGTCGGCGGCGATGTCGAAGAGCTCGATCGGCGTCAGGCTCGTCCATACGACGCGTTTCCCGCCGTCGAGGGTGCAGGCGCCCAACACCAGCCCCTCGTCCCCGGGAACGCCGGTGTACCAGACCTCCCGACCGGCGGGAGTCCACGCCACCCCACGGATCGAGGCGAAGTCGGAAGCCAGCGTCGTCTTCTTCCCGGCGCGGTCCACGACGGCGAGGTCCCCGCGGTCGTCGGCCCAGACGGGATGGTCCGTGAACGCGACCCGCGCTCCGTCGGGGGAGATGCGGATGTCCGCGATGTACCCGGCGGTCTTGTACAGCACGTTGCCGACCGGGTACTCCAGCTGCTCCAGCCCTTCGACGCGCCGCACGATCGCGAGCTCCGAGCCGTCCGGAGACCAGTCCGCCGCGCGCACGCGCTCGACGAGCTCGCGCGGCGTCCCGCCGAGGAGCGCCGTTCGGGCGAGCGTCCCCTCCCCCATCCACCCGCTGTAGGCGAGGCCGAGCGCGATCGCGAGCTCCCCCGACTTCGAGACCGAGAGGAGCTCGGCGGGAGCGACCGCGATGGGGGTCGACTCCGGGGAGTCGGTCCGCGCGAGGTAGAGCGCGACCGGCGGGCCTCCCCACGCGGCGCCGTAGACGATCGTCCGGCCGTCGGAGGTGAACCGCGCGGAACGCATCATCCCGCGTGCGAAGGTGACGCGCTGGAAGGTCAGCTCCGCCTCGGTCGCGGGGGCCGCGCCCCGTCGCGCGGCGAGGAACCCGCCGACCGCGGCGAGCGCGATCGCGACGACGGCGATCGCCGCGAGGAGCGGCAGGCGCGAGCGACGCCCGGAGGGGACGGGCCGCACCGGGCCGGTGCGGGCGTCCTCCGGATTGTCGTCGAGCAGCAGGCTCGCGTCCCCCGCGTCGCGCAGCCGCCGGCGCGCGTCCTTCTCGAGGCAGCGGCGCAGGAGCCTGCGCACGGGGACCGGACACGACGCGGGGAGTTTCTCCCAGTCGGGCTCGCCGGTCACGATCGCCGCGAGGACGTCGGTGACGGTCGGGCCGTCGAAGGCCTTCCGGCCCGAGAGCATCTCGAACAGGACGCAGCCGAAGGCCCAGAGGTCGGTGCGGCGGTCGACGGCCTGGCCTCGCGCCTGCTCGGGGCTCATGTACGACGCGGTGCCGAGGATCATCCCCGCTTCGCTTCCCGCCGACGTGACGGTCGCCGTCTGCCCGGAGACCGGCCCGGAGCTCTCGAGCGCCTTGGCCAGGCCGAAGTCGAGGACCTTGATCTGGCCCTCGGGGGTGCGCTTGACGTTGGCGGGCTTGAGGTCGCGATGCACGACGCCGCGGTCGTGCGCCGCTTCGAGGGCGGCGGCGATCTGCCGCGCCGCGTCGAGCGCCTCGCGCGCGGGGAGCGGCCCCCGTTTCAGGATCGCCGCGAGGTCCTCCCCCTCGACCATCTCCATCGCCAGGAAGCGGACGCCGTCCACGTCGTGGAAGCCGTAGATCGCCGCGATGTTCGGGTGGTTGAGCGAGGCCAGGACCTTGGCCTCGCGCTCGAACCGCGCGACGCGGTCCGGGTCCCGCTCGAAGGCGGGCGGCAGCACCTTGATCGCGACCTCGCGGTCGAGCGTGGTGTCCGTCGCCCGCCACACCTCACCCATCCCTCCCTCGCCGATCGGCTCGACGAGGCGGAACTGGAGGAGCGGGAGTCCGGGTGCGAGCGGCACGACGGCGGAGTCTAACGCGGAGCGGTCGCTCAGCGGCCGGTCATCCGCTCCAGGCTCTCCGGGTACCGCGCGCCCTGCACCGTGAGCCGCGACGCGGCCCGCTCCAGCTCCCGCAGATCCTCCGCTCCCAGCTCCATCGCGGCGGCTCCGAGATTCTCCTCGAGGCGATCCAGCTTCCGCGTGCCCGGGATCGGCACGATCCACGGCTTCTGCGCGAGCAGCCACGCGAGCGCCACCTGCGCGGGCGTCGCCCCGCTGCGCGACGCGATCCGGGCGAGGAGGTCGACGAGGGCCTGGTTGGCCTTTCGCGCCTCCGGCGTGAAGCGAGGGAGGTTGTTCCGGAAATCGGATCCGTCGAACGTCGTCTTCTCGTCGATCTTCCCCGTGAGGAAGCCCCGCCCGAGCGGGCTGTAGGGAACGAAGCCGATGCCGAGCTCCTCGAGGGTGGGCAACACTTCGGCTTCCGGGCCTCGCGTCCACAGCGAGTACTCGCTCTGCAGCGCCGTGACCGGCTGGACGGCGTGGGCGCGGCGGATCGTCGCCGGCCCCGCCTCCGAGAGGCCGAAGTGCCGCACCTTTCCCTCCCGGATCAGGTCCTTGACCGCCCCCGCCACGTTCTCGATCGGGATCTCCGGATCGACGCGGTGCTGGTAGAAGAGGTCGAGGGCCTCGACCTTCAGGCGCCGGAGCGAGGCCTCGGCGACCTCCTTGATGTGCGCCGGCCGGCTGTCGAGGCCCGACCACTGCGGCCCGCCGTTCGGGTCGAGCTTGAACCCGAACTTCGTCGCGATGACGACCCGGCCTCGGAACGGAGCGAGCGCCTCGCCGACGAGCTCCTCGTTCGTGAACGGCCCGTAGACCTCCGCGGTGTCGAAGAACGTGACGCCGCGTTCCACCGCCGCACGGAGCAGCGCGATCATCTCCTTCCGGTTCGCGGCGGGCCCGTAGCCGAAGCTCATCCCCATGCAGCCGAGACCGACGGCCGAGACCTCGAGGTCGCTCCGGCCGAGTTGACGCGTCCTCACGGTTTCTCCTTACGGGGTCGCGCCCCGTGAGCGCGCCGGGCGGGCATGCCTTGCACGCCAGGCGCCCGGCGAGCTGCCTTCCCAATGCTGGAACGCCCGGAAGAACGAATGGGCGTCCTCGTAACCGAGCAGATAGGCGGTTTCGTTCAGCTCCAGCTTCGACTGCGAGAGATAGTGGCGGGCCAGCTCGCGGCGCGACTCCCGGACCAGCTGCTGGAACGTCTTGTTCTCCTCGCCCAGCCTGCGCTGCAGCGTCCGGGCGCTCAGGCGCAGTTCCCGCGCGACGTCGCCGATCCCCGGCCGCTTCCCGGCGAGCAGTCGTTTCAGGACTCCCTTGACCTGGTCGCCGATCGCCTCCCCGGCGAGGTCTTGCGACAGCTCCCGCTCGAGCTGGGGCGCGATCGACGCGAACAGGTCCGCGTTGTGGGTGAGAAAGGGCCGGTCGAGGTCCGCCTTGGCGAACACGATCGCGTTCCGGCGGGCCCCGAACTCCACCGGGCAGCCGAAATGCTGCTCGTACATCCGGCGGTTTCGGACGGCCCCCTGCAGCTCGATCCGCTTCGGGCGGACGAGCCCGCCGGTTCCCCGCCGGGCGATCCCCACGACCCACGCGAAGCAGACGTCCACCAGGATCGGCGGCTCCGACTCCTCGGCGAGCAGGAACCGGAACCGCACACGGCACTCTTCTCCCCGCGTGACCGCGTCGATCGCCTCCGGGCAGGTCAGCTGCTTGTAACGCGCCAGGCGCTCCAGCGCGTCCCGGAACGAGCGCGCCGACACGGCGGCGAGGGCGATCGGGTCGTACCGCTCGACACGATCCTCGGTCCCGAGCCGGAGCCCGATCGCCGGATCGCGGCTGGACTCCGCGATCCCCCGGTAGAGCGCGAAGAACTCCTCCGTGCTCACCAGCGCCTTCTCCTGGCGGAGGGTCTGCGGCGGAAGTCCGGCGCGGCGCGCCAGCTCCGCGGGGGCCACCCCGATCTCCTCGAGCTTGCGCGCGAGATTGCCGGAGACGCGGAACCGCCGGATCACGGCGCGCCTACCGGAGGGTCGCCATGTCGATGACGAAGCGGTACTTCACGTCCCCCTTCAGCATCCTCTCGTAGGCCTCGTTGATCTTCTGGATGGGGATGACCTCGACGTCGGAGGTGATCCCGCGCTCCGCGCAGAAGTCCAACATCTCCTGGGTCTCCCGGATGCCGCCGATGAGCGAGCCCGCGAGGCGCTTGCGCCCGAAGATGAGGTCGATCGCCCCGACCGGAAGCGGCGTCTCGGGCGCACCCACGAGAGTCATCGTCGCGTCGCGCTTGAGGAGGCCGAGGTACGGATTCACTTCATAGGGCGCCGACACGGTCCCCAGGATGAAGTCGAACGTCCCCGCGTGTTTCGCCATCGCCTCGGCGTCCCTGGACACCACGACCTCGTGCGCGCCCAGCCGGATCGCGTCCTGCGTCTTCCCGGGCGACGTCGTGAAGACCACGACCCGCGCGCCGAAGGCGTTCGCGAACTTCACCGCCATGTGTCCCAGCCCGCCCAGGCCGACGATCCCGACCTTCTGTCCCTCGCGGACGTTCCAGTGCCGCAGGGGCGAATACGTCGTGATGCCCGCGCAAAGGAGCGGCGCGACCCCGGCCAGGTTCGTGCGGTCCGACACCCGCAGGACGAAGTCCTCGTCCACGACGACGCTGTTGGAGTAACCGCCGTAGGTCGTCCCCCCCAGAACCACGTCGGGGGCGTTGTACGTGAAGGTCGCCGGACCCTGGCAGAACTGCTCCAATCCGTCGCGGCACGAGGGGCAGGTGCGGCAGGAATCGACGAGGCAGCCGACCGCCGCGAGATCCCCTTCCTTGAATCGGCCGACGGCGCTCCCCGCCTTCGTGACCCGGCCGACGATCTCGTGCCCCGGCACGCAGGGGTAGGTGGTCGGCATGTGCCCTTCCCACTCGTTGCGGACCTGGTGCAGGTCGGAGTGGCAGACCCCGCAGTAGAGGATCTCGATCCGAACGTCCCTGGGCCCCGGCTCGCGGCGCGGGATCGTCACCCGGGCCAGCGGAGAGCGTGCGTCGGCGGCGGCATACGCTCCGGTTTCGTACGATTTCGGCGCGGTCGTGCTCATCGCGGTCCTCCTTGAAGTCGCAGGGATTGTGGACCTCGGGAGGGAGCCCGGCATTAGCAGAACGCGCCAATGTGGTGGCAGAAGGCGCCACGGCTCAACCGGGCCGGTCCCCGCGGGCCTCCAGGTGACTCAGCAACAGGGCGAGCGCCCGATGGTCCGAGCCGGACGCGGGGGTGAACTCCGCTCCGCAGACCGTCCCCGCGGCGAATTCGCTCGTGACGTGAGCCACCCGGAGACTTCCCGTGACGCACGCGTCACCGACCTGAAGCCTCGCGCCGTCGATGGTCATTCCGACCGTGACGGACGGTTCCTCGTTCTCGAGACCGAAGCAGATGCCGCCGTTGCTGAGCTCGAGCAGGCTCAGGCGCCAGCGAGAACCGTCCGCGAGACCGAACTCGACGTACGCCTGCTCCGCGTGCCCGGGCCGATAACGCACCGCGCGGCGTTTGCAGGAGTTGGCGAACTGTGGCCCGCGGTTCAACGAAGGGCCCCCTTTCGGCCTCCACGACGCCACCGCGCCGATGCGGCGGCTACTCCGAGCCTTCCTCGAACGTCAGCGCGTCGCCCTTGAATCGGATGCGGAACTCGATCCCCTCGGCGCGAGGGAGCCTGACGGTCCAGGGGTCCGAACGGTAGATCCGGCCGTCCTCTCCGATCACCCTCGCCCGGAGCGTGTGCTGGCCGGCCGGGGCCTCCAGGGGATCCCACGTCGTCGTCTGCAGGATGGTGACTCTCGATTTCGAGAATTCCTCGTCGAGGATCGGCGCACCGTCCAGGGAGACGACGAGCCGGCCCCGGCGCACGCGGTGGACGAGGCTGATCGTGACCTTCGCCTTGGGGACGGACGGCCGGGTCGAGGGGACGACCGGAACGGGGTTCGGAACGGGTGCCGGAACGGGGGTCGCGAGCGGAACCGCCGGACGGGACGACGGCCCCTCGACGACCGGCGCGCCCCGTTCTCCGTTCGAATCGTTCAGGAAGGCCAGGGCGACGAGCGCGGTCGCGCCGAGGACTCCCCAGGGAGCGAGTTGCCGTCCGCTCCAGGCGCGGACCCGCGCGGGGGAGCGGGCACGGCCTGCGCCCGTGAGACATGCCGCCAACGCCTCGTGGAATTCCCTTCCACTCGCGAAACGGTCGGCGGGCTCCTTGGCCAGTGCCCGTTCCGCCACGGCGTCGAGCGCCTGGGGCAACCTCGGGTTGACCTTGCTGATCGGCAGGGGCTGCGCATAGGCGATGGCGTGCGCCAGCGTCACCGCATCCGTCCCTTCGAACGGCTTCCTGCCCGCGAGAATCTCGTAACTCAGCACGCCCAGGGAGAACACGTCGGCTCTCGCATCGAGAGTCCTGCCGTTCACCTGCTCGGGCGACATGTAGGCGGGCGTGCCGACGTCTCTCATGTCCTGGGTCAGCGTCGAGGTGGCGACGTGCGTGATGCCGAAGTCGACGAGCTTGACGGTGCCTTTGTCGGTCAGAAGGACGTTCGAGGGCTTGACGTCCCGGTGAATGAGGCCCTGGGCGTGCGCGGCATCCAGACCCGAGGCGATCTGACCGATGATCTCGACCGCTCGCTCGACCTCGAGACCGTCGCCGCCCAGCAGGCTCTCGAGACTCGGGCCGGAGACGTACTCCATGACGATGTACATCTCGCCGGTGTCGTAGTCCTCCCCGACGTCGAAGATCCGGATGATGTTCGGATGATCGATGCTGCCCGCGCTCTCGGCCTCACGTCGGAATCGCTCGCGGGCGACCGCGACCTGCTGCGGGGTCATCGCCCGGGTCGCATGGAGGACTTTGACCGCGACGGTCCGCTGGATGAGGGGGTCTTCCGCGCGGTAGACGATGCCCATCGCTCCCCGCCCGACGGGGTCGTGGAGTACGTAGCGGCCGATCCTCCGTTCCGTCGTCGGCACTTTCGTTACGTCCCTCCGGATTCCGCTGCTGAAATATGGGCGCACGGGTAAAAAAACCCACCCGCACGCCGGCGGTGCGACACCCGAACCACCCCGCAACCCCCGGTTTGACGAAGGCGGCCCTCGGATCCAGATTCCGTCCCGCCATGAACGAAGCGAGGTCGTCGCTGCTTCCCGTGCCGGTCGGGGCGCTGGTCGGCGTGGTGCCCGCCCTGCTCGCGGCCGGTTTCGCGCCGGGCGCGTGGACGTTCCTGGCGCTCGCGGGCACCACGATCGCGACGACGACGTTCCTGTCCGGCGCTCGGCGTCGCGCCCGCCAGCTGGCCGCGACGGAGGGCCGTGCCCTGCACCTTCAATCGGCCACATCGTCCGCCGAGGCCCGAATGGCCATGCTGGAAGCGAAGCTGCGCGAGACGGCGAGCCATGACGAGACGACGGGCGTTCTCAACCGGCGCACGTTCCTGACCCGCCTGGACGAGGCGATCCAGCGCGACGCGCGCCTGCAGAAGCCGATGGCCCTCCTCCTGATCGACATCGACGGCTTCCGGAAGATCAACGCCGAAGGCGGGCGGCTGATCGGGGACCGGGTGCTGCGCGCGGTGGGACGGTCGATCCAGGCCTCGACTCGCGGTACCGACTTCGTCGGCCGGGTCGGTGGCGACGAGTTCGCGGTCCTGCTCGCGGAGTGTCTCGATCCGGGCCCCGCGGTCGATCGGCTGTTCGTGGCGCTCCACGGCGAGACGACCGTCGAAGAGGCACCCCTGCCGATCCGGGTCAGCGTCGGCACGGTGACGATCGAGGAGCCGCACTTCGGCGTGGACCCGGTCGAGTTGTTCCGCCTCGCGGAGGAAGCGCTCTCGTCCGTGCGCGTTGCGGGCGGCGGCCTGTGCGGCAGGCGCGACTACCGGCCCGCGAGTCGTCGACCGGTCGTGACGACCTAGCGCCGCCGCCCTCGCACCCGCCCGATGCCCGTCAGGGCGGCGAGGGCCAGCAGATCCGCCCAGATCAGCACGTCCCCGGTGCGCGCGCGGTGCGCCTCGACGTCGCCGCGGCGAGAAGGGCGCGGGAGAGCGCCTGATCCGCGTCCCCCTCCCGGGCGGTCAGCCTTTGCCGGGACGAACGATGGCGAGCGCCTTCATCCGCGACTTGAACGTCGAAGGGCTGACGGCGAGTAGCTCCGCCGCCCCGTTTGCGCCGCCGATGCGCCAGCCGGCGCGGTGGAGCGCGGCGATCATGTTGTCGCGCTCGACCCGGCGCATCTGCGTCTCGGTGAGGATCTCCTCCGGAACCGCCGGCACGTCGCGCCGGGCGCCGGCGGCCGGCTCGGCCGCGCCGGGAAGCGTCTCCTGGAGTCGCAGCCCCCCGTCCGGGGAGGTGATGAGCGCACGCTCGATCACGTTGCGCAGCTCGCGCACGTTCCCGGGCCAGGCATACGACTTGAGCGCGCTCGCATCCGCCTGGGACAGGGGCGCGACCCGCTTTCCCAGATCGCGCGCCAGTTTCCGCGCCATCGTCTCGGCGAGCACGAGCACGTCGTCGCCGCGCTCGCGCAGCGACGGCAGTCGCAGCGGAAACACGTTCAGCCTGTAGAACAGGTCCTCGCGGAACGTGCCGTCGCGCACGTCGCGCTCCAGGTCGCGGTTCGTGGCTGCCACCACGCGGACGTCGACCTTGCGTACGCGCGAGGCTCCGACCGGCTCGAACTCCCCCTCCTGGAGCACGCGCAGGAGCTTCCCCTGAAGCTCGAGCGGCAGTTCGCCGATCTCGTCGAGGAAGATCGTCCCCCCGTCGGCGAGCGCGAATCGCCCGTCGCGCCGCTGCGTCGCCCCGGTGAACGCTCCCCTCTCGTGTCCGAAGAACTCGCTCTCCATGAGCGTCGCGGGGATCGCCGCGCAATTGACCTTGATGAGCGGCTTCGCCGCGCGGGCGCTGCGCTTGTGGATCGCCCGCGCGAAGAGCTCCTTGCCGGTCCCGGTCTCGCCGAGGATCAGGACCGTCGCGTCCGTGGGCCCCACCTGCGCGACCCCCTTGAGCGCGGCGCGCAGGGCCGGGCTCGTGCCGATGATCTCGTCGAAGCCGTGGTCGGCCTCGATCTCCTGCCGCAGGTACTCCGCCTCGGCGGCGAGGGATCGAATCGTCCGCTCCGCCTCGACGCGATCGTCGATGTTGCGCAGGATGAGCGTGTAGAACGGCTTGCCCCCCATCTCGAAGCGGGAGAGCGTCGCCTCCGCGGGGAACGGGTTCCTTCCCAAAGGCTCGGCGGTGAGTCCGTCCGGAATCCACAGATGGCGCTCGCCCCCCTGGCGGCGCGCCAGCTCCTGCGCGAGCGTCTCGAGCTTCCGGGTCGCCGCGCCCCCGAGCAGCCGCTCCACCCCGTGTCCGCGCAGGCGCTCGGCCGGCTCCCGGAACGTCCTCTCGGTCGCCGCGTTGACCAGCGTGATGCGCATGTCGCCGTCGAGCTCGACGATGGCGTCCATCGCGCTGTCGATGAGCCGGCTCAGCTTCTCCTGCCGGTCCCTGAGGTCGTTCTCGAGACGCAGCCGACGCATCTCCGCGAGCGCGCGATTGGCGAAGATCTCGAAGAGCGGCACGAGCCCCTTCTCGGCGGGCATCGGTCGCACGTCCACCACCGCGACGTGTCCGAGCACCTTGCGCTCGGTGGAAAGCAGCGGCGCGCCCAGGTAGCTGACGACCCCCGCTCCCCGTATGGGCTCCGCATTGGGATAGAGGCCGAGGATCCGGTCCGGGATGTGGACGAGACGGGTTTCCTTGATCGCCGTTTCGCACGGCGTCCCCGCGATGGCGTACTGGAAGTCCTCGATCCACGTTCCGCCGAACCAGAACGCGAGCGCTCGGAGGCGCTCGGTGTCCTCGTCGTACGCCGTCACCCACGCGCCGTGCGTGTCGAGCGCCCGGGCCAGATTCTGGGACAGCGCCCGGAAGAACGCGGTCCCGGTCTCGGACGCGGTCCCCTCGACGACGGCGCGCAGCGTGCTTTCCTCGTCGAGCCGCCGCATTCGTCGGATCCTACCAGAACGCCCGTTCCAGCGACGAAATCTCGTCGAATCCGCGTCGAGATCTCGTCGCCGACGGGTTCCCGTCGCCGGATCCCACCTCGCCACTCGTCACGAAGTCCCGTGTTCCCAAGGTCTTGCCCGGGACGTGCCCGCTGGCACGCGTCGTGACCCTGCGTGGACCCGGCGCGAAGGGAGAGGAAGATGAGCGAAGCCACCACGAGATCGACGAGGAAGGGACCTTCCGGGACGCTCTCCGCCCTGGCCGTCGGCGCGCTCGTGCTCGCGGGCACGGCGCGGGCCCAGCAGCCCCTGAGCCTCGACGAGGCGGTCCGGGTGGCGCTCGACCACAACCCCGCGCTGCGCGCGAGCGCGGAAGAAGCCGAGGCGGCGCGCTCGCGGCTGGACCAGGCGAAGGCGGCCCGGTACCCGCGGTTGGATCTCTCGCAAGGGTTCACGCGCGGGAACAACCCGGTGTACGCCTTCAGCTCCCTCCTTCTGCAGCAGCGCTTCACGGCGGCGCACTTCGCGTTGCCGGGGCTGAACGCGCCCGCGCCGATCGACAACCTCCAGACCCGGCTCGAGGGGCGGATGCTGCTGTTCGACTCGCGGCGCACGGCGTTGCGCGTGAGCGGAGCGGAGGCCCTGCTGTCCGCCGCGCGGCTCGAGACCGAGCAGGAGCGGCAGGACCTGATCCTGCGGGTGGTGCGGACGTACTACGCCGTCGTCGTCTCGCGCGAGCACCTGGCGGCGGCGACCGAGACGCTGCGCAGCGCGGAGGCGAACGAGCGACGCATCCGGACGATGGTCGAGGCCGGGGAGGTCGTCCCGTCCGATCTCCTGAGCGCGCAGGTGCAGCGGGCGCAGATGCGCGAGCGCGTCATCCGCGCGCAGAACGCCCTGGACCTCGCGCGGCTGGCGCTGGGCCACGAGATGGGACTCGGGACCGACGCGCTGCGCGAGCCGACCGGCGCGCTGGCCGAACCGGCGGGCTCGCCGCTGAGCGTCGACGATTGGGAGCGCACGGCGCTGGAGGAGCGCCCGGCCCTTCTCGCGGCGGAGAGGCATCGACGCGCCGCGGAGGCGGGCCGCAGGCGCTCCCGCGCGGAGTTCGGGCCCACGGTCGACGTCTTCGCCGACATCGAGCGGGACGCGGAAGGTCCCGGCGGCCCTTCCGGAACCCACTGGACCGCGGGCGCGCGGCTGAACCTGAACCTGTTCGCGGGCGGTGCGAACCGGCACCACGCGGCCGAAACGCGGGCCCGGGAGCGACAGGCGTCCGACCGGCTGGAGTCGCTCCGGTCGAGCGTGCGGCTGGAGACGCGCCAGGCCTACCTCGAGACGATCGCGGCACGCCATCGCGCCGAGGCCGCGCGCGACGCGGTCGAGCAGGCGCGCGAGAGCCTGCGCATCGTGCAGAACCGCTACGAGACCTCGCTGACCACGATCACCGAGCTGCTGCGCGCGCAGGCGGCGCGGCTCGAGGCGCAAACCACCTACCTGAGCGCGTTGCACGACGCGCAGGTGGCGCGGGCGCAGCTGGAACGCGCCGCCGGCCGACTGACCCACGCTTCGGAGTTGATTCGCGGAGGAGCACGCCCATGAGAAGCACGTTCGGAACGGGGATTCGACCGCTCGCGGCGACCTTTGCGCTCGCCGCGGCGCTGACGCTGACGGCGTGCGGGAGCACCCCCGAGCCCCGCGAGGCCGCGGCGCGGGCCGTGTCGGGAATGAGCGTCGAGACGGCACGGCTCGCGACGCTGCCCGACGAGCGCCAGGCTCCGGGGGTGGTGCGCTCCGTCGCGACCGCGACGCTCTCGGCCCGCACGACGGGAACGGCGATCGAGGTCCGGGCGCGGGAAGGTGCTCCCGTCCGGCGCGGCCAGCTGCTCGCGCGGCTCGACGAACGCGAGCTCGAGGCCGGACGGAGCGCCGCGCTCGCCGCGCTTCGCGAGACGGAGGCGGGGCGCGAGGAGGCCACGCGCGGGGTGGCCGCCGCGCGAGCGCAGGCGGAGCTGATGGAGAAGACGCACGCGCGCTTCCTCTTCCTGCGGGACCGGGACTCGGTGAGCCCGCAGGAGTTCGACGAGGCCGAAGCGCGCCACCGCTCGGCGCAGGCCCAACTCGCGGCGGCGCAGGCGCGCCGGCGGCAGGCGGAGGCGACCTACGCGCGCGTGGAGTCGGAAGCCCGCGCCGCGGAGACGGTGGCGAGCTACGCGCGCGTCACCGCGCCGTTCGACGGCGTGGTGGTGCGGCGATACGTCGAGCCGGGAACGATGGTGACCCCGGGCATGCCGCTGTTCGTGGTGGAGGACACCTCGCGCTACCGGATCGAGGTCACGGTGGACGCGAGCGACGCCCGTTCGGCGGAGCCCGGCGCGAGGGCGAGGGTGCGGATCGACACGCAGCCCGCCGTGGAGCTGGACGGAACGATCGTCGAGGTCGAGGCGGGTGCGGACCCGGGCACGCAGACCGTGCGCGCCAGGATCGATCTGCCGCGGCATCCGGCGCTGCGCTCGGGGTTGTTCGGACGGGCTTGGCTCCGGCGCGGCGAGCGGCACGTGCTGGCGGTGCCGCGCGAGAGCGTGGTCGAGCGCGGGCAGCTGCGCGGCGTCTACGTGGTGGACTCGGAGCAGCTGGCGCATTGGCGCTTGGTCACGCTCGGCGACGCGATCGGCGAAGGGTTCGAAGTGCTCTCCGGGTTCGGCGAAGGCGAGCGGTACGTGGTCGAACCGGCGGGACGCGATCTGGGCGGGACGAGAATCGACACGGCGCTGGCGCGTGCGGAGGATCGGCCATGAGGCTCGGACTGGCCGGCACCGTGGCGCGGGCGTCCATCCGGTCGCCCCTGACGCCCCTGATCGTCCTCGCGTCCCTGCTGCTGGGGGTTCTCAGCGTCGTACGGACCCCGCGCGAGGAAGAGCCCCAGATCGTCGTGCCCATGCTCGACGTGTTCGTGAGCATGCCCGGGGCGTCGGCGACGGAGGTCGAGCAACGCGCCACGATCCCGGTGGAGAAGCTCCTGCGCGAGATCCCGGGCGTGGAGTACGTCTACTCGATGAGCCAGCCGGGAGGAACGCTCGTCATCGTGCGTTTCTACGTGGGAATCAAGGAAGAAGACGCGATCGTCCGCACCTACAACAAGATGTACTCGAACTTCGACCGGATCGCGCCCGGCGTCTCGCAGCCGCTGATCAAGGTGCGCTCGATCGACGACGTGCCCGTGCTGGCGCTCACGCTCCGGGGGAAGGGTTACGACGGTTTCGCGCTGCGGCGCATCGCGGCGGAGCTGCAGCAGGCGGTCACCCGGGTGGACGACGTCTCCGAGACGACGCTTCTCGGCGGGCAGCGGCGGCAGCTGCGGGTGACGCTCGATCCGCAGCGGCTCGCGGCCTTCCGCATCGGCCCGTCGGCGATCGTCCGCGCCTTTCAGGTGTCGAACCAGCGCCGCGCGGTGGGGTCGTTCGCGCAGGGGAATCAGGAGATCCGCGTCGAGGCGGGTCGCTTCATCGGCGGCGTCGAGGACGCGCGACGGCTGGTGGTGGCGGTCGCCGACGGGCGGCCGGTGTACCTCGGCGACGTCGCGGAGGTGAGCGACGGGCCGGAGGAGCCGTCGAGTTACGTCTTCTACGGCACCGGCGGCGCGGCGGAAGGCCCGGGCGTGGTGGATGCGCCGGCGGTCACGATGACGGTGGCCAAGCGCAAGGGGACGAACGCCACGGTCGTCGTGCGCCGCGTGCTCGAGCAGGTCGAATCGATGCGCGGGCACATCCTGCCCCACGACGTGCAGATCGACGTCACGCGCGATTACGGCGAAACCGCGCAGCACAAGTCGGACGAGCTGCTCAAGCACCTCCTCATCGCGACCTTGGGCGTGACGCTGCTGGTGGCGCTGGCGCTGGGCTGGCGGGAGTCGGGCGTGGTGTTGCTGGCGGTTCCCGTGACGCTGTCGCTGACCCTGGCGATCTTCTATCTCGCCGGCTACACGCTGAACCGGGTCACGCTGTTCGCGTTGATCTTCTCCATCGGGATCCTGGTGGACGACGCCATCGTCGTCGTCGAGAACATCGTCCGCCATTTCCGGCTGCCGGAGAACCTGGGGCGGGCGCGGATGGACGTCGCGGTGGAGGCGGTGGCCGAGGTCGGCAACCCCACGATCCTCGCGACCTTCGCGGTGATCGCCGCGATCCTGCCGATGGCGTTCGTGAGCGGGCTGACGGGACCGTACATGCGGCCGATCCCGGTAGGTGCGTCGGCCGCGATGCTGTTCTCGTTGATCATCGCGTTCGTCGTGTCGCCGTGGGCGGCGATGCGGCTCCCTGAATCGAACGGCGCCGCAGCGCACGCCGAAGGCGAGGCCGAAGGCTGGACGACCCGTCTCTACCGCCGGATGATGTCCCTGCTCATCCGCAGCGCGCGCTGGCGGTGGGGCTTTCTGGGCGCCGTCGCGGGCCTGTTCCTGCTCGCGGCCTTGCTGGTATCGCTCAAAGCCGTGCGCGTGAAGATGCTGCCGTTCGACAACAAGAGCGAGTTCCAGGTGGTGATCGACATGCCGGAGGGCACTCCGCTGGAACGCACGCTCGCGGCGGCGCAGGAGATCGGCGGCTACCTCGGGCGGCACCCCGAGGTGACCGATTACCAGATCTACGCGGGCACGTCGGGGCCGTACAACTTCAACGGCCTGATTCGGCACTACTTCCTGCGGCGGGGGCCCAACCAGGCGGACATCCAGGTGAACCTCCGCGACGCCGCCGAGCGCAGCCGGCAGAGCCACGACATCGCCAAGGAGATGCGCGGACCGATCCAGCAGATCGGCCGGCGTTGGGGCTCGCGGGTGAAGGTCTCGGAGGTGCCGCCCGGGCCCCCGGTGCTTTCCACCCTGGTCGCGGAGGTCTACGGGCCGGAATACGGCCGGCAGATCGAGGTCGCAAGGCAGATCCGCACGCTGTTCGAGCAGACGCCGGGCGTGGTGGACGTGGATTGGTTCGTGTCCGACCCGCAGAAGAAGCTCGATTTCGCCGTCGAGCAGGACGAGGCGGCGCTGCGCGGGATCGCCGCGGCGGAGGTGTCGGAGTCGCTGGCCATCGCGCTGGGAGGAGCCGAGGTCGGCCTGATGCACGAGCCTGGTTACCGCGAGGACGTCCCCATCCAGGTGCGGCTGGCACGCCCGAGCCGATCGAGCGCCGCCGCGTTGCGCGGGCTCTTCCTGCAATCGTCGAACGGCGGGATGGTGCCCCTCGGCGAGCTCGTGCAAGTGAAGGAGACCACGATCGACACGACCATCCACCGCAAGAACCTGCGGCAGGTGGTGTACGTGATCGGCAACGTCGCGGGCGAGGACGAAAGTCCGGTGTACGCGATCCAGGCGCTGGGGAAGAAGATCGACGCGCTCCGGCTGGCGGAGGGTTACGGCGTCGAGCAGTTCTCCGCGACCCCGCCGCCCGATGCGCGCAAGGTGGCGATGAAGTGGGACGGCGAGTGGCACATCACCTACGAAGTGTTCCGAGACCTGGGGATCGCGTTCGCGGCGGTGCTGGTGCTGATCTACGTGCTCGTGGTGGGCTGGTTCCGCTCGTTCCGGACGCCGCTTTCGATCATGCTGCCGATCCCGCTGACGCTGATCGGGATCCTGCCGGCCCACTGGGCGATGGGGGCGTTCTTCACCGCGACCTCGATGATCGGCTTCATCGCGGGGGCGGGGATCGTCGTGCGGAACTCGATCCTCCTGGTGGACTTCATCCAGCTGCGGCGGGCGCAGGGGATGCCGCTCGAGCAAGCCGTGGTGGACGCGGGCGCCGTGCGCTTCCGCCCGATGCTGCTGACGGCGGCCGCGGTCGTCGTCGGCGCGTCGGTGATTCTCTTCGATCCGATCTTCCAGGGCCTGGCCATCTCGCTGATGGCCGGCGAAGTGGCCTCGACGGTGATCTCGCGGGTGGCGGTGCCGGTGCTTTATTACCTGAGTGAGCGGTAGGACCGGCGGCGCGCCCGCGGGCCTTCAGCGCGGAAGTTCCGCGGCGCCGAAGATGTCGGCGTACACCCGCGCCATGCGGCGCAACGCCCCCGCGCCGTCCCCGGAGAACGACGAGCCGTGCATGATCGCGAGCGTGCGCGGCTCGAAGGCCGCCAGCTCGTGCAGCAGTCGCTCGGTATTCGGCGTGTACGGCACGTAGTCCATCAGCGGGCCGGCCTGCATGGCCAGCGCCGCATCGCGCGAACGTTCCACCACGTCCTCGGAGGTCAACGGCTCGCGTCGGCCGTTGTGGTGGAACAGATCGGAGACGAACATCGTCCCCTGCGCCTGCTCGATCAGCACCCCGGCGTCCCAGCCGTGCGGCAGATGGGGCGTCGGGTGGTAGCGGAACCGGTACTTGCCGGTCTCGAGCACCTCCCCCTTCTCGAGACCGCGGGCGGGACGGTCGGCGTAGTCCGAGAGATTGACCATCGCGCCGATCTGCCCCGAGACGGCCTGCGCCCGCGGGGCGACCTGCAGCCACTCGTTCAGGGCCCCGCTTTCGTCGACCTCGAAGTGGCTGTAGCCGATCCAGCGCAGCGTGGCGGGGTCGATCAGCCTGGACACCGCCTCCTTCAGCGCCGGGAACATGCGCCGCATCCCCGTGTGGTAGAGCAGCGGTTCTTCGTCGCGGACCAGGAAGTGGTTGAACTCGAGGTCGAATTCGGGGACGTAGACCGAGATCCGGTGCACGTCGGGGGCGATTTCGGCGATTCGTGCGTCCATGCGCGTGTGTCCTCCCGCGGGGGAGGTGTAACGACGGGCGGGGTCGTTACACGTCCGGTGCGAGGAACCGAACGTGTTACCTTCCGCCGTCATGACCGGCAGTGCGAAAGCGGGCCCTCCGGAGCCGGCGAGCGACGTTCTGGCCGGCCTCGCGCGGGCCATCGCCGCCGCTCCACCCGGCGGCGCCGCCGACGAGGAGGCCCGCCTCGTCCGGGCGCTCGCCCCCCGGGTCCGGCTCTACGGCCTCAAGCACCTGCGCGACGCCGCGCGGGCCGACGACCTCGCCCAGGAAGTCCTGCTGACGACCCTCGAGCGGCTGCGCGCGGGGAAGATCCGTGATCCCGAGCGGATCGTCTCGTTCGTCCTCGGAACGAGCCGGGCGATGGTGATCGACCTTCTGCGCGGGGAGCGGCGGCGCCGGGAGCTCGGCGAGCTCTTCCTCCCCGGCCTCGGCGTGACGCAGGCCCCGCGGGAGCCCCTCGATCTCGATCGCCTGGCGGGCTGTCTCGACCGGCTGAGCGCGCGCGCCCGGGCGGTGGTGACGATGACCTTCTACGCGGAGCGCGACGCCGCGCAGATCGCGCAGGAGCTGACCCTCTCGCCGGGAAACGTGCGCGTCCTGCGCCACCGCGCGCTCGAACATCTGCGTGGGTGCATGGAAGGCGCGAGCGACGAGGTGCCCTCGTGAGACCGGACCGCTGCCCGCGGCCGATTCCCTTCGCGGCCCTCGTCGATTACTGGGTCGACGATCGGCCGCCCGCCGACCCCGCGGATCTCGAGGAGCACCTGCTCGGCTGCGCGCAGTGTTCCTCGGCTCTCGAGGCCGTCGCGGCGATCGGCGAGGCGGTGGGGCGGCTCGGGCGGGAAGGCCGGCTGCGCGGGGGGCTGGCCCCTTCGCTCCTCGACCGGCTGGAGCGCGACGGCCGCGTGATCCGACGTTACCGGGCCGCGGACGGCGGCCACATCCACTGCACCGCCGGGGCCGACGACGACCTGGTCGTGCTGGAGCTCGCGGCCGACTTCTCCGACGTCGACCGCGTCGATCTGATCCACGTCGGGGCGGACGGCACGATGCTCCAGAGGGTGCCGGCGTTGCCCGTGATCGCGGGTCGCGAGGTCGTGTGGGCCTCGCCCGGCGACGTGATCCGGTCCCTGCCGACCTGCGTCATGTTCGTCCGACTGATGGCCGTGAAACCGGAGGGCGAGCGCCAGGTCGGCGAGTACACGCTCCATCACACGGCCTATCGTCCCTGACGCGGCGAGGAACGGGCGGGAGCGTCAGCGCCCTGCCGCCAGCGCGTCGAACTCCGGGTCGCCCCGCAACGCGTCGAAGACCGGCGAGAGGCGAAGCAACGCCGCCGAGACCTGGTCGGAAGGCTGCTCGAGCAGCTCGCGCAGGTGCCCGATCGCGGCGGCGCGTTCGCCCACGACCGCCTCGACGACGGCGAGGTCGAGCTTCCGGTACTGGAGCAGCCACGCGTCGTTCGACGCGGGGCGGAGGGTGAGCGCCCGCCGCGCCGCCTCGAGCGCCGGCTGCTTCTCCCCGAGCTCCGCGAAAACCATCCCGAGCATGGAGTGGTAGTTCGAGTCGGGGACGTGGTTTTTCCCGTAGGCGACCAGCTCCCGCTTCGCGCGCTCGAACTCGGCGCGCGCGCCGGCTTCGTCCCCCTGGAACTTACGGATCCAGCCGCGGCCCGCCGCACGGCATTCGAACTGGAACTGCGCGTTGCCGACCTCGGGAAGCAGCTCGGCGATCTTCGACGCCAGGTCCCAGTCGCGGCAGCCGACCGCCGTCCAGAACCCGGCCTGGCGCGACTCGGTGTTGGCGGCGGTCTCGACGATGGAGCGCACCGACGCGCACGCGGCGTCGGCGTCGCCCGCGAGCATCGCCGTGCGGCCCAGGCCCGCCGACTGCGCCGTGGAGTTCGGGTCGAGCGCGATCGCCCGCTCGTAGCTGCGCCGGCCCTCGTCGTACCGGCGGAGGACCGTGAGCGTCTCGCCCCTGGTGTAGTGCGTGAGCGCGTTGCGGGGATCGAGCGCCGCCGATCGCTCGATGAGCTCGGCGGCTTCCTGGAACCGCCCCTGGCGGCGGCGCACGAAGGCCATGCCGTTGATCGCCTCGACCGAGCTCGGAAGCCCCGCCTTCGCCTTCGTGAAGGCCTGGTAGGCGGGCTCGTAGTCCTTGCGGCCCCAGTAGTGGTAGTAGCCGAGCGCCAGCTGCGCCCACGGCGAAGCCGGGTCGAGCTCGAGCGCGCGGTCGACGGCGCGTTTCGAGCGCGCGACGCGCTCGTCCGAGCGGTCCCAGGCGAAGTGCACGAACCCCGCGTGCACCTGCGCGAGCTCGGCGAAGGCGCGCAGGAACTTCGGGTCCCGCGAGCAGGCCTCCTCGAGCTCCACGGCGGCGCGTTCCCAGGCCTCGCGCGCGAAGACGGTGCTCGCGACGATCGCATGGGCGCGCAGGTACGCGTGGTACGCCTCGACGTCGGAGGTGGGGGCGGCCTCGAGCGCCTCGCGCTCCTTCCCGCCGATCGCGACCCCGAGCCTGTCCACGACCTCCCCCGCGATCTCCGACTGGATCGTGAAGATCTGGTCCATCGCGCGGTCGTAACTCGACGACCAGACCTGGCGGTCCTCGCGCGCGCGGACGAGTTGGGGGGTGACGCGGACCGCGCTTTTCCCGGAGGCGTCGCGCGCCCACCGCACCGTCCCGTCGAGGACGTAGTCCACGCCGAGATCCTCCGCGATCTGCGGCATCGTCCTGCCGGTCCGGTCGTAGCGCAGCGCGCTCGTCCGCGAGAGGACGCCGAGGTCCTTCAACGCCGAAAGGCGGCTCGTGATCTCGTCGGCGATCCCCGCCGCGAAGTACTCGTCCGCGGCGGGGCCGAGGTTCTCGAAGGGGAAGACGACGATCATCGGCCGCTCGGCGATCGGCGCCGGCGACGGGCGGTCCCGGCCGAGGTACCACCCCGTTCCGAGGACCGCGAGGACGAGCGCTCCCAGGCCGATCGCGAGCGGCACTCCGCTCCGCCGCCGCGGGGTCGCCCCCGCCCGCAGCGCCTGGAGGTCGTCCCGAAGCTCGCGCGCGGTCGGATAACGCTCCGCCGGATTCTTCGCGAGGCAGCGCTGCACGATCCGGTCGACGGCTCTCGCGACCGTCGGCTTGCGTTCGTGGACCGGCTTCGCCGGATCGCGGAGGATCGCGGTCAGCGTCGAGATCGAGTTCGTTCCCTGGAACGGACGCGCGCCGGTGATCATCTCGTAGAGCACGATCCCGAGCGAGAAGACGTCCGATCGCGCGTCGACGGGCCTGCCTTCGGCCTGCTCCGGGGACATGTAGCTGACCGTGCCGAGGATCCTGCCGTGTTCGGTGGCGTGCGAGAGCGACGTCACCGTCCGGTCGCCGACGGGCTCCGCCTCGACGAGCTTCGCGAGCCCGAAGTCGAGGACCTTCACCCGCCCCTCGTCGTCGAGCATCACGTTGTCGGGTTTCAGGTCGCGGTGCGTGATCCCCCGGGCGTGCGCCGCGGCGACGGCGTCGCACAGCGGGATCGCGATCTCGAGGAACCGGTCGAGCGGCAACCCGTCCGGCGGGAGGCGCTTCGTCAGCGTCTGCCCCTCGACCAGCTCCATCGCCAGGAAGCGCAGGCCGTCCCGCTGGTCGACGTCGTGGATGGTGACGATGTTCGGATGGCGCAGCGCCGCAACGGCCCGCGCCTCGCGTTCGAAGCGCGCGGCGCGCTCGGGGTCGGCATCGGCCGCGGGCAGGACCTTGAGCGCGACGTCCCGGTCCAGGCGCGTGTCGCGCGCGCGGTACACCTCGCCCATGCCGCCCTGGCCGAGCTTCTCCAGGATCTCGTAGTGGCCGAGGCGGCTTCCGATCATGCCCGCGGATCATAGCAGCGGGATGCGGGGGCTCCGGGGCGAGGCTTGCGCCTAGGATACGCGCCATGAGCACCAACCCGATCGACGCCTACCTCGCCAAGACCCCTCAACCTCAGAGAAAGACGTTGACCGCGCTCCGCGCGACCCTCCGCACCCTGCTTCCGCGCGCGGAGGAGACCCTTTCGTACGGCATGCCCTGTTTCAAGGTGGACGGGAAGGGCGTCGCCGGATTCGCCGCCTTCAAGGCGCACTGCACCTACTTCCCGATGAGCGGGTCGGTCGTGAGCGCCTTGAAGGGCGACCTCGCGCGCTACGAGGTCTCCAAGGGCGGCGTCCGGTTCGCCGCGGACACTCCCCTCCCGCCGGCGCTCGTGAAGAAGCTCGTCCGGGCGCGTCTCGCGGAGCTGTCGACCCCTCCCTCGAGCGGGGGAAGGTGAACGGGACGAGGTTCCCGACTTGGAGGGTGTCGCATAATTCTCCCGTCGAGCGGGCTTGCACGGCCCCGGCCGGCCCTTCGCCAAAAGGAGAGGGTATGGCCATCGTCCTCGACGGATCCTCGCTCACGGTCCCCGATCTCGTCCGCATCGCCCGCGACGGCGAGAGGGTGGAGCTCGCCCCACGGGCGCTGGAGCGGATCCGCGCCTGCCGCGCCGTGCTCGAGGAGAAGATCGACGCGCACGAGATCATGTACGGCGTCAACACCGGGATCGGCGAGTTCTCGGAGGTCGTGCTCACCGACGCGCAGGTCCGGGACTTCCAGCGGTACCTGATCTACAACCACGCGGCCGGAATCGGCGACCCGGCGCCCGAGGAGTACGTGCGCGGAGCGATGGCCGGGCGCGTGAACGTCCATGCCCACGGCAACTCCGGGTGCCGGCCGGAGATCACGCAGACGCTCGTCGAGATGCTCAATCGCCGCGTGACGCCCGTCGTCTGCCAGAAGGGCTCCGTCGGCGCCTGCGGCGACCTCGCGCCGATGTCGCAGATCGCGCTGCTGCTCATGGGAGAGGGCGAAGCCACGTTCCGCGGGGAGCGCCTTCCGGGCGCCGTCGCGATGGAACGGGCCGGCATCCCGATTCCGGGCCTCAAGGCGAGGGACGGCCTGGCGACGATCAACGGCTCGAACCTCCTCACCGCGATGAGCGCGATCCACATCCACGACATCGAGCGATGGCTCCGGCAGGCCGAGATCGCCTGCGCCATGTCGCTCGAGGCGCTCTTCGCCAACTTCAAGCCCTACGACGTCAGGCTGCACCGGCTGCGGGGCTTCCCGGGGGCGGTGCGCTCGGCGCAGTCGATCATGCGATGCGTCGAGGGGAGCGACCTCCTGACCGGAAAGCTCAAGACCAAGGTGCAGGACGCGTACTCGATGCGCTCGACCCCGCAGGTGATCGGCGCCGCGCGGGACGCCACCGCCTTCGCCCGCGCCCAGGTCGAGATCGAGCTCAACGGCGTCGGCGACAACCCGATCTTCCTTCCGGAGGAGCGTCTCACCCTCACCGGCGCCAACTTCCAGGGCACGCCGGTGTCGCTGCCGATGGACATGGTCGGGGCCGCGGTGACGATGGTCTGCGTGTTGTCCGAGCGACGCCTCAACCGCCTCAACCATCCCGCGCTGTCGGTCGGGCTCCCGGCGTTCCTGACGAAGGGGGCGGGGATGTTCTCCGGGCTCATGCTCTCGCAGTACACCGCCGACGCGCTGATCGTCGAGCAGCGGATCCTGTCGATGCCGGCCTCGATCCAGTCGATCCCCGCCGCCGCAGACCAGGAGGACTTCGTCTCGATGGGAATGAACACCGCCATCAAGAACGGCCAGATCCTCGACAACGCCTACGGCGTGCTCGGGATCGAGCTGATGGCCGCGGCGCAGGCGCTCGACTTCCGCGAGTTCACCCCCGGGCGCGGCGTCCAGGCGGCGCGGCGGGTCGTGCGCTCGGTCGTCGAGCACCTCGACGTCGACCGCCCGCTCTACCCCGACCACACGCGGATGAAGGAGCTCGTCCGCGGCTGCGCGATCCTCGAGGCGGTCGAGAGGGAGATCGGCCCGCTGGAGTGAGCAGCCGGGTCGGGCGGTTGCGCCCCCCGCGCGATGCGATGCACGCGACCGCTCCCGTCAGGAGTGGGACTTCCCGTGGCTTCCGCCCTGCGGTTCCTTCCTCATCTTCTGTTCGTGCTTCTGCTTGGCTTTGGCGGTGGAGTTCATGTACTCGAGGGATCCCTTCGCGTCCCGCTTCAGCCGATGGAACTCGGCGGAGCCGGGTTTGATCCCCAAGTCCTGCGCCAGCGCGCCCCACCCCTTCCCCTGCCCCAGCGTGAAACCCCGCGCGACGTAGTCCACGGAGCGGCGGGATTCCCTGGCGAGCGTCGTGGCCATGAACAGGTCCCCACCGCCGAGGCCGTACGCGTCCCTGGCCTGTCGGAGCTCCAGTTCCGGGAAGCCGTGCATCGAGCTGAGCCGCCGGACGAAACCGTCCGGATCCGCACCGGCGGCGACGTTGAGCTGATCGAGCGTGGAATCGAGCCTCCTGTCGCCGGTGCCGAACGAGGGATCCATGCCGTGGGCGAGGCCGACTGCGACCAGCAGGCCCAGAGAAGCTGCAAGAAACGATTTCATGTCCGCCTCCACCTGACGTGCTTCGACATCCCGAGATTGGTACTTCCGGTGGCCTGTCACGCGACACCTGGAACTACGGTACGCGCGGCGTCGGCCCATCTCGATGGGGCGTAACCCTACCGAGCCCGGGGGCGGCCTCGGTAGGGACTCACCCCATGGAAGCGCTTTCGGCCGGCGACATACGCTCCGGGTTCAGTGTGTTTCGCGGAAGTTCTCTTTTCGCAGGAGGTTTCATGAAGGACTCGCTCTTGAAAGGTCTGTGGGTGACGCTCGCCGTCGTGCTCCTGTCCAGCGCGCCCGCATCGGCCGGCACCTTCGCCGCGTACGGGACTTGGTGGGACACGGACGACGCAGGCGATGCCGCAGGGATCGGCCTCAACTACGCCTGGGACCTGGGCGAGGTGATCGATCTCGAGGTACGGGGAGCCTGGTACGAGGAGTTGACCGACAAACCTCTCGACGATTTCTTCAGCGGCGACAGCCCCATCGCGACGGGCCTCACGGTGATTCCGGTCGAGCTGGGCCTCCGATTCAACTTCGCCCGTGACCTGACGTTCTGGAACCCGTGGGTGGGCGCCGGCCTGGCCTACTACGCGCTCGACACGGATGCGGGCAACGTGGACGACGAGATCGGCTACTACGCGACCCTGGGCTCGATGTTCGGAGACGGCAAGGGCGCGGACTTCTACGCGGAGGTCGGTTATCGATTCGTCGAAGGCGAGGTCAGCGACCTCGGGGACCTCGACGGCGATGGACTGGACGACGCCTTCGACGTCAGCCTGAACGGTCCCTTCGTGAGCGCGGGGGTCGCCTGGAGGTGGTAGGCGGAGCCCCGAGCGCACCCCTCGAGGCTCACGGACACGCGCCGCTCTCATTGGCGATCCGCGCCCCCCCCGCCGGCCCGTCGTCGTTCCCGTTGGTCCCCACCACCAGATACCAGTAGAAGCGGACCGCCGCGGACGCGGGGTCCTCGCCCAGGACCGGCCCCGTCGTGAGGTTCGCGGTGGTCAGGCGCGTGCACGAATCGAGATCGGTGTCGAGCAGTTCGGGGAGCGACGCCGGATCGCCGCGGATCACGCGGTAGGAGGTCGCTCCCACGGCAGGTGACCAGGTCAACTCCGTCTTCGACGTCCACGTCACGCCGAGCACCTCCGCGATCGGACTCGGCCCGACCGCCGCGCACGCCGAGAACTCCGAGGTGTTCCCCGAGGGGGAGGTGGCGGTCGCCGTCACCACCCCCGAGGCCGGGACGGGGACGAGGACGTCGAACGCGCCGACGCAGCTCCCGTCGGTGGTCACGTTGGTCGAACCGAGCCAGGTGGTCCCTTCGCCGAAGCCGTATGCATCGCACGCCGGACTCGCGTAGAAGTCCACCGTGAACGTCGTTCCCGCGTTGCTGTTCAAGGTCCCGGTGACGCGAGTCGAGGAGCCCGACCGGTACGTCGACGTCAGAGCGGGGAAGTTCTGGACGCCGTTCGGGCCGGTGTCGGGGTCGCAGGGATCGTTGGGGAAGGCGGCGCCGGTCCAGTGGAGGTCGATCCCCAGCCCGGTGTTGGAGAACATTCGGTTCGCGCGGATGGTCACGCCGGTCGCGCCCCCCTGGACCTGAATCCCGGCCCAGTTGGTGCCGCCGTCGGGCCGCGAGTTGAACGCGATCACGTTCCCTTCGCCGGCTCCGGTTCCGCCGATCGTGCAGGGCTGCGGGGAGGTCGCGTAGATCCCCGACCAGGTGTTCCGCAGGTTCAGCGTCCCCGAGGGGTCGGTCCCGATCGAGTTCCCCTGAATCGTGAACGATCCCTGATTCATGCTGATCCCGTTCAGCGCGTTGCCGCCGATGACGTTCCCCAGAATCTGCGCCGTCCCGCTGATCGACCCGAGGATCCCCTCGCCGTTGTTTCCCAGGGGCGCGGTCCCGGCGGCGTTCGTGCCGATCCGGTTCCCCTGGATCACCACCCCCGACGTCGTGAATCCGAAGGAGTAATGCCAGACCCCGTGCCCCGCGGTGGAGGCCGACAGGACGTTCCCCGCGATCATGGTGTCCGTGACGTACTCCATGTGGATCCCCATCGCGTTCCCCAGGGCCGCGGTGCCGGTGGCGTCGGTCCCCACGTAGTTCCCCTGGATCACGGTCCCGGCGCAGGAGTTCCCCACCGTGCCCCCCGCCATGTAGATTCCCGTGCCGTTGTTCCCGGAGATCACGTTGCGTGCGGCCGACGTGGCTCCACCGATCAGGGTGTTCTGCGCTCGGATGATGCTGATTCCATTGAGGCCGTTCCCCAGGTCCGCGGTCCCCGTCGCGTTCGTGCCGATGAGGTTCCCGTGGATCACGGCTCCCGAGGCCGGGCTTTCGGCGATCTCGATCCCGTGGTGACTGCTGGCGGAGATCACGTTGCCGGCGCCTTGAGCGGTGCCCCCGATCACGTTGTTTCCGCCGCCGCGCAGGGTGATCCCGTGGGGGATGTTCCCCAGTGGGAACATCCCCGTGACGTCGGTTCCGATGTAGTTCCCCTGGATCACGGCCCCGCTGGAGCCGTTGGCCGACCAGACGCCACCGTAGTCGTTGTTCCCCGAGATCACGTTGCGGGCCGCGGGCGCGGTGCCGCCGATCTGCACCCCGTGCGCGTTCTCGAGGTAGACGCCCGCCCCGCGGCAGCCGCGGTCCAGCGTCCCCGTGGCGTCGGTCCCGAGGAAGTTCCCCTGGATCACCGCGCCCGTGGCCGAGGCCCCCTGCACGAGGATGCAATGCGCGGCGTGGTAGTTGATCGTACCGTCGTCGCCGACGACGTTGCGGGCGCCGGCGGCGGTCCCGCCGACGAGGGTGTTCGGGGCGTCCACGATCCGGATCCCGCCGACGGTGTTGTAGAGCGGCGTCGTTCCCGCGGCGTCGAGGCCGATGATGTTCGAGCGGATCGAGGTACCCGACGCCGTGGCGCCGCTGACGTCGATCGCTTCGGCGTAACGGTTCACGAACCCGTTGAGGACGGTTCCGTTCCCGGAGATCAGATTCCCCTCCCCGGGCTGGCCGACGATCGTGTTCGGGGCCCCGACGATCCGCACCCCGTCGTCGAGGTTGGGGATCCGGACGGTCCCCGTGGCGTCGGTGCCGATCTTGTTCTGCAGCAACGCGTTCCCGTTGGCGGACGCGCCGTTGATCGTGACCCCGACCTGGTTTCCGGAGATCACGTTCCGGGAGACGACGTTCCGGTAGAGCGGGTCGGGGTAACCGCCGTCGATCAGGATCCCGCTCCTGCCGTTGCCGGCCGCGGCCGTGCCCGCGGCGTCGGTCCCCACGTAGCTGTTCTGGATCAGGTTGGCGTAGGCCCCGGCCCCGCGCAGCACGATCCCGTTGCCGGCGAAGTTCCGGACGACGAGTCCGTTGATGAAGCCGTTGTCCCCCTGCACGACGAGGCCGTCGCAGGGAACGCCGAACTGGGGATCGGGGCAGTTCGACCCCACGAGCTCGAGCAGCGGCGGCCCCACGTATTCGGGACCTCCGAGCTCCCAGCCGTCGATGGCCACCGGCTTCAGGATCGTGGGGAGCTGCGAGAGGACCTGGATCGTGCGCACGCCGCTGCCGGGAATCTCGAGGGGGATCGTCGCCCCGGTCGGCCAGTCGTTGGCGTCCAGGATCGCCTGCCGGAGCGACCCCCGGCCGCCGTCGTTGGTGTTGGCCACCCGCAGCGGATCGATCGTGAACCCCTCCGAGACGTCGTAGAAGATGTTCCCGACCGCCTCGATCTTGATCCGCGCGATCGCCGTGGTGGCGAACGGGAGCGTCACCGTCTCCGCGCCGTCGTTGGGGGTGCTCGACGCCAGGAGGTACGGCCACGTGGATCCCCCGTCGGTCGAGAGCAGGATCCGCACGTTCGAGCAGCTCACGGGCGGATTCTGCGTGTTGGCCGAGTTCCAGGTGACCGTCTTGCGCGTTCCTTGGGTCCAGTACGTCGTGCTCGTGGGCTGCGTCACGGCGAAGGGGCCGCTCCCGCCGTCCACCGTGATCGTCGCGCCGGTGAAGGTCACCCCGTCCACGTTGTCGCGCAGGACCACCGTCCAGTCCATCACGCGCGAGGTCGTCGGAAGGCTCTCCCCGGTGAGGCACGTCGCGGTGCCGCAGGTGTAGGTCGCCGGGGGATTGTTGGAGTTGAACAGGACGTCGCTGAAGCGCGGGAGGTACCGCAGGTTGGAACCGCTCGGCGCATAGGCTCGGAAGATCGGGCGGGACCCGTCGTCCCCCTCGGGGGGGGAGGCCGTCCCGGTGTCCGACTCCTCGAACGAATAGGTGACCGGGTCGTCGTTGGGATCGTAGGCCTGCAACGTCAGCACAAACGGTGTCCGGGCCGGGATGGTGTGGTCGCCGGGGTGAACCTGCACGATCGGGCCGTAGTTCCCGCTGAACGCCTGGTCCGCGCAGACCGTGGCGTTGCCGGCCAGCACGAACCCCAGCGTCTCGCGGATGTTGTCGCCGTGGAACGCGAGGTCCCGGGAGTTCTGGAGGTTCGCGGAGTCGCAGGTCCCCGCGTAGGACATCAGGGTCGAGCCGCTCGCCGGCTCGTAGGCCCACGACGCGTCCCGCTGGTTGGCGTTGCCGCACGATCCGTTGGTCCCGTCGTTGAACGTGTGGCGGCCGCCGAACATGTGCCCGATCTCGTGAGCCGCCAGCGCGATCGACGTTCCGCCCGTGGTCCCGCGCCCCTTGTTGAGCGGGTCGCACACCGCGTAGAGGTCCGCGGCCCCCGCGGCGCTGCCGTCGGGGTTGGCAGCGTCGAAGATGACCCCGACGTCGTAGTTGTCCGTTCCGATGGTCCCGTCGAGAAGGCACTGGTTCCCGTCCTGAAGGCAGTCGGGAGACAGACAGTCCACCGCTCCCTCGCAGGTCCGATCCCCGGACGGGAGATAAGACGACGGCGCGGTCTGGATGACCTGCTCGGACTCCTCGATGAGCTCGAGGTGAACC
>DASVAW010000114.1 GCA_036376135.1 Candidatus Polarisedimenticolaceae bacterium
GGAAGGCGTCGAGGTCGAGCGTGCCGTCCTCGATGCGCATCGGTACGCGGCGCACGATCGCGCCGGCGGATTCCGCCGCGCGCACCCACGGAGTGACGTTCGCGTCGTGGTCGAGGCGCGTGACGACGACCTCGTCCCCCGGGCCCCAGGTGCGGCAAAGCGCCCGCGCGAGCGCGAAGGTGAGGGTCGTCATGTTCGCCCCGAAGACGACCGCCCCCGACCCCGGATCGCCGACGAACTCCGCCGCGGCCCGGCGGGCGCGTTCGACCATGGCGTCGTTCTCGATGCTGGTGACGAACGACCCGCCGTGATTGGCGTTCACGTGCGTCATCGCGCGCGCGACCGCGGCCGTCACGGAATCGGGGACCTGGCTCCCGGCGGGACCGTCGAGAAAGACGGCCGGTCGGCCGTTCACCGTCCGGGCGAGTCCGGGGAATCGCGCGCGCCAGCGGTCGACGTCGAAGGGGGCGCTCATGAGGGGGCGAGTATAAGCAGCTCCGCCGCGATCGTGACCTGAAGCGACTCGACCCCTTCGAGCCTCGCCCGCTCGCTCCGCCGCGACCCGCGATAACTCATCGCGAGCGCGTCCTCGAGAGCGGCACGGTCGTGGAGCGCGCGCGATCGCCAGGTCGCCCGATCCCGGATGCGGAAGATCCCCTCGAACTCGCGCGCCACCCCGTCGACGCGGTCGCGCCGGGTCGCGTCGCCCTGCGCCGCCTCGCGGAGCTCGATCAGGTCGTCCTGGGCGGGAACCGCGACGACCACGACGCCACCGGGCGCGAGCACGCGTCGCAATTCCGCGAACGGGCGGCGGCCGAACAGCGAGATCGCCACGTCGACGCCGCCGTCCGCGAGGGGAAGGCCGCGGTCGGCGTTCGCGACCACCCAGGCGGCGTCGCGGAAGGAGCGGGCGGCGAGCCGGATCGACGGGACCGAGAGGTCGATCCCCGCGACCTCGCCGGCGGGGAAGATCGCGCGGGTCAGCGACCCTTCGCCGCAGGCGACGTCGAGGGCGCGCGCGGGCCCGGGGAGCCTCGCGCGAACCGTCTCGATCAACCCGGACGCGAAGCCGCGCTCGATCCATCGGCGACGCGCGAGCGCCGCGCCGAGGGTGTCCCCGGCCCGGAGCGAGCGCCGATCCTGCGGCTGCGCGAGGTTCCAGTACCCTTCGCGCGCGCGGTCGTACGCGTGCCCCGAGGGGCAACGCGCGACGCGCCCCTCGATCGCGAGCGGGAGGCCGCAGGTGCGGACGGTGCAGAGGAGCTCGATCGCCACCCGACGATTATGGAAGAGAATGGGGCCTGACCCCTTTTCGAGGGTGGGATGCCCGTCGTTCTGATCACCGGCTGCTCCTCCGGAATCGGCCGCGAGACGGCGCGCCTGTTCGCGCGCCGGGGATGGCGCGTCTTCGCGAGCCTGCGCGACCCCGGGCGACCCGAAGCCGAGGCGCTGCGAGCCGAGGCGGCCCGCGAGGGTTGGACGCTCGAGACCCCGCACCTCGACGTCACCGACGATGCGTCGGTCGACGCCGCCGTCGGGGCGATGCTGCGCGCCACCGGCGGAACGGTCGACGCCGTCGTCAACAACGCCGGCTCCCTCCTGAGCGGCCCCCTCGAGGAGATCCCCCCCGAGGCGCTGCGGGCGCACCTCGACACCCTCGTCGTGGGCGTGCACCGCGTGACGCGTGCGGTCCTTCCGGCGATGCGCGCGCGGGGACGCGGGCGCGTGGTCGTCGTCTCCTCGCTCGCGGGGCGCTCCGCGACCCCGATCCTCGGCGCCTATCACGCCGCGAAGTTCGGGGTCGAGGGGATGGCCGAGGCCTGGCGTTACGAGCTCGCCCCGTTCGGGATCGACGTCGCGATCGTGGCCCCGGGGCCTTTCGGCACCGAGCTGCATCGCAACGAGCGACGGTACGCGGCGCCCGGCTCCCCCTACGCCGGCACGGTCGCGGCGTACGACCGCCTCGCGGGGCGGCTCACGCGGGGGGACGCGGGCCAGGTCGCGGAGGCGATCTTTCGAGCATCCTCCGGCGCCCGGCCCCCCCTGCGGCGGCGGGTCGGCCCGTTCTCGTTCGTCGGCGGCCGCCTGCCTTCCCTGATCCCGGACTCCTGGCGCGAACGGCTCCTCCGCCTGGCCTTCCGATATATGTCTTGACAGCAATACCATTGTCGACGTAACAACTCCCACCCCTGAGCCCCGACGACTTGCCGCGCGGTCCGGCACCGCCGTGCGCCGGAGGACCGCCCGCATGACCGCCGAGCGATTCCTGTCGCGCAGCCGTTCGATCGTGGACTTCGTGCAACGGGGCGCCGAGGCGCACCCCGATCGCTGCCTCTACCGCTTCCTGGACATCGACGGCGAGGAGCGCGACTCGTACACCTACCTCGGCTTTCACGAGCGGACGCGCCACCTGGCGGAGCACCTGTCGCAGTCCGGCCTGAGGCGCGGCGACCGGGTGATCCTGGTCTACCCCCCGGGGCTCGAGGTGATCGTCGCGTTCTTCGCCTGCGCGCGCATCGGCGTGATCGCCGTTCCCACCTACCCCCCGACGCCGATGAACTTCGAGACGGGCCTCGGGAAGCTCGCGTTCGTCGCGAAGGACTGCGACGCGAAGGCCGCCCTGACGACCCGGGGATTCCTGCGCTCGTACCGGCTGCTGCTGGCCAAGCGCAAGCTCACCGCGCCCTGGCGGCGCGCCCCCGGCCTGCCGTCGCTCGAGTGGGTGACGACCGACGACGCGCGCGGCGTCGCCTCCGAGGGGTTCCGGGACGATCCCCACCCCACCCTGTTCCTCCAGTACACCTCCGGGTCGACGGCCGATCCCAAGGGGGTGATCGTCACGCACGAGAACGTGATCCACAACACGTTCGCCACCCTCGATCACGCGCCGACGCAGGTGTCGTGGCTCCCGCAGTACCACGACATGGGGCTCATCGGGTACTACCTCATGCCGGCGATCTCGGGGGGAACGACCTACGGCTTCTCCCCGCTGGACTTCCTCAAGCGACCCGCGTTGTGGCTCGAGACGATCTCGCGGGTGAAGGCGACGTACACGTCGTCGCCGAACTTCGGCTACGAGTATTGCCTGCGCGAGGACAAGCTCCCCGAGGCGGCGCTCGCGGGCCTGGACCTTGGCTCGCTGCGCGTGATGATGAACGCCGCGGAGCCCGTGCGCGCCGAGACCGTGGCGCGCTTCTTCGAGCGGTTCTCGCCGTACGGACTTCGCCCCGAGTCCCTCGTCGCCGCCTTCGGGCTCGCCGAGAACACCCTGTGCGTGTCGAACCACGGCCGGCACGTGGTGACGGTGAACAAGCGTCTCCTCCAGCAGCGCCGCCTCCACCTCGAGCCGGACCAGGCGCGCAACAACAACCAGAGCCGCATCGTCAGCTGCGGAAAACCCCTCGACGGCGTGCTCGTGCGGATCGTCGAGCCCGAGACGCGCGTCGCCCTGCGCGACGGGGAGATCGGCGAGATCTGGGTGGGCGGGCCGAGCCGGTGCTCCGGGTACTGGAACCGTCCCGAGCTCTCGCGGAAGGTGTTCGAGGGCGAGCTCGCCGTGGACGACGGCGAGCGTTACATGCGGACGGGCGACCTCGGCTTCGTCCACGAGGGCGAGCTTTACGTCTGCGGCCGGATCAAGGACCTCATCATCATCCGCGGGGTGAACTACTACCCCCAGGACATCGAGGGGATCGTCGAGGCGAGCTCGAGCGCGATCCGGACCGGCGGCGTGGCGGCGTTCGACGTCGAGGAGGAGGGCGAGGCCCTCGTGGTGATCGTGGAGGTGAGGTCTCCGAAGGACCTCCCGGACGCGGCCGCGATCGCGCGCGCGATCCGCACGCAGTACTACATCGAGCCCCACACGATCGCCTTCGTGCCGCCGCGCACGATCGCGAAGACGACCTCGGGGAAGATCGCGCGGGCGCGCACCCGCGAGAAGTGGCTGAACGGCGAGATCGAGCCGATCGCGCGGCACGTGAGCCTGCGCGAGCAGGAGCCCGCGGGGGACGTCTCGGGGCTGCGCGAGCGGTTCCAGTACATCGTGGAGCTGTACAACCTCACCGGCCGCGAGGAGTACTCCTTCGCCGAGATCGGCATCGACTCCCTCACGATGGTGCGCCTCATCGAGGACATCAAGGGGCTGCTCGAGGAGCACGGCGCGGGCGAGCTCGTCCGGCACGTCGACGTGAAGCTCCTCCAGCGCCTGACGATCCAGGAGTTCTTCGCGCTGATCGATCAGTTCGAGAGATCCTCGGCGTCGCCGGTGGCGGCGCTGCGTTACGTCCTCCTCAAGGTCCAGCAGGAGCACGAGGAGTACGAGCGGGAGTGCATGCGGTCGGACGCCGCCCTCGAGCGGCTTCCGCGTCTCGAGATCGCGGAGCGCGACGCCCCGGTGACCGACCTTCTGATGACGGGCGTCACGGGGTTCTTCGGCCCGTTCCTGCTCGAGAACCTCCTCCGGCAGACGCCGTACCGGATCCACGCCCTCGCGCGCGCGAACGACCCGGTGCACGGGATGGACCGCATCCGCGCCGCGATCCGGCGGGCGAGACTGTGGACCCCCGCGCTCGAGGAGCGGCTCGAGCGCCGCGTGCACGTGGTGTGCGGCGACGTCTCCCGGCACAACCTCGGCCTGAAGTCCGACCAGTGGAAGTCGCTTTCCGCGAAGGTGCAGGCGGTCTGCCACAACGCCGCGCTCGTGAACTACGTCATGAGCTACGACGCGCTGCGCCCGCACAACGTGGACGGCACCCGCGAGGCGCTGCGCTTCGCCTCCTCCGGCGCCCGGAAGACGTTCCACATGATCTCGAGCACCTTCATCTACGGCTGGACGGCCAAGGACGTCCTGTGGGAGACCGACGCGAATCCCGCGATGGAGAACCTCGACTTCGGCTACGCCCAGAGCAAGTGGGTCGCCGAGCAGCTCGTGCTCGCCGCGGAGAAGCAGGGTCTCGACGTGAGGATCTACCGCCCGTCCCTGATCTCGTCGTCGACCCACGGCGTGGGGAGCCGGGACGACATCGCCATCCGGCTGCTCGCCTTCATGATCCAGCACGGAGTAGCCGTGAGCTCCCGCAACCAGATCAGCTTCTCGCCCGCCGACGTCGCCGCGAACAACATCGTCGCGCTGATGCGGCTGCCGAAGGGCGAGGAGCGCACCTTCCACGTGACCGTGGACGACTACTACAACATGGCGGACGTCACGCGCCGGATCACCCGCGACTACGGCTACACGTTCGCCTATTACGACATCGCGCGCTTCGTCGCCGAGATGACGCGGCGGAGCACGCGGGACGACCTGATCTATCCCCTGCTCGATTTCTTCAACCGCTCGCACGAGAAGCTCTCGGCGATGCAGCACAAGCGGTACAACAACGACGCCTACCGCAGGGCGCGCGCCAAGGCGCCCGACGCGCGCCCCGACCCGACGCTCGAGGAGACGGTCCGCTATCAGATGGAGTTCCTGCTCCGGGAGGGGATCATCCCGAAGCCGGACGCGACGCGCAGGGAGAGCGACGCGGTCTAGGAGGACGCGAACAGCACCCAGAACCCCGCGTACATCGCGGCGAGCAGCGCCAGGTAGGCGAGCACGCCCGGGGCCCCGTAGGTCCCCGGCTCGCCGGGGTCGGCGCGGTGGCCGCGCAGGAACGCCGCCCACGCCGCCACCGCGAGCGCGGCTCCCGCGACGCCGTCGACGACGAAGTGCTGCTTGACGGTGCAGATCGACACGCCGATCGCCGCCGCGGCGGCGAAGGCGAACGCGCCGTAGACCCGCCGCGCCTCCCACGCCGCGAAGGCGGCGAGCCCCGCGACCGACAGGTGCAGCGAGGGGAACAGGTTGACCGGAGGGTCGAGGCGGTACAGGACGCCCACCGCCCACTCCGAGAAGGCGGACGGGTCGAGCGCGGCCGGTCCCGCGCGAAGGCCCCGGGACGTCACGGGGTAGGTCGCGAACACCACGAACGACACCGCCATCACCGCCGCGTACGCGACCATCGTGCGCGTGAACAGAGCGCGCGAGCGCACGACGAACAGCGGGAGGAACGCCATCGGGAACACCGCGAGGTAGATCCACACCGTCCAGGGGACGAAGGGGATCGCGGCGTCGAGCGCGGTTCCGAGCTCGCGCGCGGCCGACGGCGCGGCCGAAAGCCCGACGCCGAAGTACCCGCCGACGAAGAAGGCCGCGACCGCGAGCGTCCAGACCGCCTTCCATCCCGTGTCCCGCGCGCGCACGGCCGCAATGATAGTCTCCGCGGGGCATGGATCTCGCCGGGAAGATCGCACTCGTTACGGGCGGGACCCGCGGCGTCGGACGGGGAATCGCGCTCGCCCTGGCCGAGTCGGGCGCCCGCGTCTGGGTCACCGGCCGCACCGTCGCCGACCTCGAGCGGGTCGCGGCCGAGGGCGGGGGCCGGGTGGTGCCGGCCCGCTGCGACCACGCCGACGACGCGCAGGTCGAGGCCCTGTTCTCGCGCGTCGCGCGGGAGTCGGCGCGCCTCGACCTGCTCGTCAACAACGCCTACTCCGGCGTCGCCGACATCGCGGCGACGGCCCACCGGAAGTTCTGGGAGACGGGGCCCGAGGTCTGGGACGCGATGAACCGGGTGGGATTGCGGGGCGCCTACGTCGCCTCCCTCCACGCCGCGAGGCTCATGGTCGCGCGCCGCTCCGGCCTGATCGTGAACGTCTCCTCCCCCGCCTCCCTCGACTACCTCTTCAACGCCGCCTACGGCATCGGGAAGGCGGCGCTCGACCGGATGACGCGGGACCTCGCCTTCGAGCTCCGGGCCGACGGGGTCGCGGTGGTGTCGCTGTGGCCGGGGTTCGTGCGCACCGAGCTCACGGCGGAGGTCGCGCGGGAGGCCTCCCCCGCGTACCGGCGCATTCTCGAAGCCTACGCCGAGACGCCGCGCGTCGCGGGGCGCGCGGCGGCACGGCTCGCCGCCGATCCCCGCGTCCTGAGGCGCAGCGGCACGATCGTGATCGCGGCGGAGCTGGCGCGACGGCACCGCGAGCGCGACGCGGACGGCTCGCTCGCGTTGTCGCCCCGCAGCCTCCGGCGGCTCGCCCGGGCGGCGGCTCCGGGCCTCGCGTGGCTCGTTCCCCCCGTCAACGTGCCGTTCTGGACGATCGGCCCGGTGCTGCGCGCGTTCTCGCGCCGTCTCAAGGAGCGGGGCGGCTTCCGCGTATAATCCCCGCTTCATGCACCCCTTCCTCTTCCAGATCGGCTCGTTCCGGGTCCCCACGTACGGCGTGGTCTCGGTTCTCGCCCTGCTGGTCGTGATCGTCGTCGTCCGGTACTACGCGAAGCTCGAGGGACGCGACCCGTCGCAGACCACCGACGCGATGGTCCTCACGGTCGCGGTGGGGTACGTCGGGGCGCGCGTCTTCGAGGTGGTCGTCAACTGGGAGAAATACACCGCGAGCCCGCAGGCGGCGAAGCTCCTGCTCGTCTCGACCGGGGTGTTCGTCGGCGGCCTGATCGCGGCGATCCCGTTCGCGATCTGGTGGTTCCGGCGCATCGGCCTCCCCTACCTCCAGGGGCTCGACATCGTCGCCCTCGTGGCGTCGATCGCGGACGGCGTCGGGCGCTGGGGGTGTTTCGCCTCCGGCTGCTGCTGGGGGACCCCCACCGACCTGCCGTGGGCGGTGACGTTCCCCGAGCTCGCCCGCCGGATGCACCCGGACCTGCCGGGGGTGCCGCTCCACCCGACCCAGATCTACATGTCGGTCACCTCGCTGGCGATCCTGGGCCTTCTGATGCTCCTCTACCGGCGAAAGCGGTTCCACGGCCAGATCATCGCCGCGTACCTCGTGGTCTACGCGATCGTCCGGTTCTGGCTCGAATACGTCCGCGGCGATGCCGAGCGCGGGTTCGTGCTCGGCGGCCTCCTGAGCACCTCCCAGTTCGTCGGGATCGGTCTCGCCGCGGCGGGGGCGGCGTTGTACCTCGTCCTCGACCGTCGGCACCGCGCCTCGGGTGCGCCCGACTGGAAGCCCGCGACCGCGAGGTCCAAGGGACGGCGGTGAGCGCGCCGGACCTCCTCCGCCGCGCGATCGCCGCGGGCTGGTTCTGCGTGGCGGTTTCGATCGTTTTTCTCTGGCTCAGCCGTCCGACGGATCATGGCGCACCGCGGCAAGACATCGTCTTGTGGGCGACCTACCTGATGGTGGCGCGCCTCGCGGGGATCGGGTCGTTCGCGATCGGTTGCGTCTCGATCTACAACCGGCGCTGGAACCACGGCATGGCGCTGCTCCTGCTCTCCGTGATCCTCCCCTTCCTCGCCTTCCACTGGCACGGAACGATCTAGCCGACATCGCCGACCCGCGCGCGGTTCCTTTCGTTCCCGTCACGGTGATGAGAATTTCGACGCGCGCCGCCGCCGCCGCCCCGTATGGTGTTGTCAGGGGGTGGGCACGCACCGAGCGGAGGTGAGCGATGACCAACCGGTGGATCCCCCGTACATGCGTCGTCCTCGCGGCGGCCCTCGCCCTGTCGCCCGTCTTCGGCCAGACGCGCGGCTCCTGCGTCGTCGTGGAGACCCCGTCCGACGTCCGACTCCCCGACGGAACGATCGCGGACCGCGGAACGCTCCGGCTGTGCGTGAATCGGACCTTTTCCCCCGTGACGGTGATGCACACGATCCTCGCGAACGGCATTCCCCTCGGGCTGTACTCCGCCCGCGCGGAGAGGTCCGAAGGCTCCGGCCTCCCCCACCCCCTCGTCGCGTTCACGTCGCGCGGCGACGGTACCCTCACGCTGTCGGGGTACGCCGAAGGAGCGGGGCGAACGGTGACGTGCCGTTTCGCCTCCGCTTCGGCCGCCGACGCCAAACCGATCTGGCTCGCGGCGCGACTGGAGTAGTCGGGCTTTCTCCGATTCGCCCTCAGTTGCCGCGGCGCGAAGCCTCCTCGACCGCCTGCTCCTCCCCGAGCCGCGCCAGGTAGGGCATCAGCGGGGTGATCTGGAACGGCATCTTCTCGCGCGCGGACAGGAGCGGCGCGCGGGAGGTTTTCATCAGCTCGATCCGCGCGCTCCACGGATCGACCTTCACGCGGCTCCCGAGCGGGAGGGCCGCCGTCTGGTCGAGCGAGGCGAAGTCGAGCTCGGGGGCCGTCTCGACGATCTTCCCCATCCGGAACAGGCCGGTGTGGTTCGCCATGCGGTTCCCGAAGTGCGGACGGATGAGCGACGGCAGGTTCGCCGCCTTGAGCGAGAGCGCCTTGAGGAACAGGCCGGCACCGGCGAGCTTGTCCTTGTAGGGGGAGGCGGCGAGCAGCTCGACCGCCTTCTCGTCGGCCTCCGCCTCCTCGCCGGGGTCGCGCTCGAAGACGAACTCCTCGAGGGCCCGACGGTCTCCGACGAGCACGCGGTCGCCGAAGGCGTAGCGCGTGTCGAGGCGATGCCCCTTCAGGACGTGGCCGAGCTCGTGCGCGAGCACCATCGCCAGGCTCGCCTCGTCGGGGAGGACGTCGATCAGCCCGCGGCTGAGGACGATCGTGCGGCCGACGGTGAACGACTCGAGCGGGGTCGTCAGCAGCACGCGGCAGCGCACCGGCGGGTCGAGCGCAAGCTGGTTCGTGACCTCGAGGTTGCCGACGACGGTCTCGAGGACGCGGTCGACCTCCCCGGGCGGGGCGAGCAGGCCCGATCGCTCGAGACGGCGGATCACGTTCGCCTCCGCCTCCCCCTGCCACGCGCGCGCGCTCTCCAGCGGCGAGACCATCCCCGGGGACTCCGCGGCGTCGTTGGCCTGGCGGTCCTCGACGAGGACCTTCGTGAACTCGTCCTCGGCGGATTGGCCGCCCACGTCGTACCCCCAGATGCGCGTCTGGCCGCGGTGGGTGAGCTCGAGCTGCTTGGAGGCGCGCTCGGCCTCCTCCGTGTACACGTAGGCCGGAAGCCACAGTCCGGGCGCGAGGTTCATGCGCCAGCAGTCGAAGTGGAACCCCGGCGTCAGCATCGAGGCATACACGCCGTTGTAGCGGACGACGTGGTACTCCCGGTCCTCGACCCAGATCCGCCCGGTGAACCCGCCGTCGCGCTTGTTGCGCTGCACGCGGACCGGCTTCGGAGCCACGTCGAAGACGAGCGTGCGGACCTCCCCGAGGAACTCGGCGCGCACGAAGTCGAAGGCGTAGTTGTCGCGGTCGAAGTTCCCGCGGTCGAGGATCAGCATCCGCGCGAACCCCTCGGGCCGGAAGGTCTGCGAGTGGAACTCCTCGAAGAGGCTGAGGGTGTTCTTGCGCGGCTTCTTCCTCGGCCCCTCCTGCTGGGTGGCGGGCGTCGCGGGCGGCGCTCCGAGCTGGAGCCGACCGAAGAAGTAGTGGTCCCGGACCGGCACCGAGCCCAGCGTCGGGTCGGGCTTCACGGTCTGCAGGTAGGTCTCGACGAGCGGGTGATGCCGCTCGAGCGTCGCCGCGAGCTCGCGCTCGTGGGCGACCACGGCGTCGAGAACCTGGTCGAGACGGGATGCCGGCGCGGTGTCCGCGAGGGCGGGCGCGGCGCAGGCCAGGACGAGAAGGACGAATCGAGCCTTCGGGAACATGGACCCCTCCTTACGCGAGCTTGAACACGATGCGCAGCGTCGCCTCGTGGTCGACGGGCCGACCCTCGCGGCGCGCGGACTGGAATTCGATCTTCTTGGCCGCCTCGATCGCGGCCTCGTCGAGGCCGTGGCCCAGCCCCTCCACCACGCGCACGATCGCGACGCGGCCGTCGGCGTAGAACACGACCTCGAGGACGACCTCCCCCTCCACGCGCAGGCGGCGGGCCTGCTCGGTGTAGGCGGGACGCGGCTTGGAGACGATCTCGACCGGCGTGTCGGCGGCGTCGGCGCGGCGCGCGCGGGCGCGGGGAGCCGGAGCGTCCGCCTTCGCGTCGAACGCGGCCGTCTGCACGGACGCCCGCGTCGCGGTCGGGCGCGACGCCGGGGCGGCTTCGGACTCGAACCCGGTCGAGGCGACCGCGCGCGGCGCGCGCGTGGCCACCGCGGCGACGGCGGGCTGCACCTCGAACCCCGCCGACGCCACCGTCGCCTTGCGGGCGAGCGTGGGCGCCGGAGAGGCGGGCGCGTCGGCGAACAGACCCGTCACGGGTTTGCGCGCCGGAGGCGGAGGGGGCGGCGGCGGCGTGACGCGCGCCACCTCGACGGGAGGGGGCGCCGGCGCCGGCTCCGGGGCCCGCGGTGGAGGGGGAACCACGGGACGCGGAACCGGCTCCGGCTTCGGAACGGGTTTCGGCCGCGGAGCCGGGGGCGGCGGCATCACCGCCACGGGCGACGGGGCCGGAGGCTCGGGGGCGAAGAAGACCACGCGCACGGCGTCGTCCATCGCCTCGCGGACCGGACTCGACTTCGGGAGCGCGAGCAACACGCCGACGACCGCGACGTGCGCCGCCACGCTCAGGACCGTGCGACGCGCGCGGTGTTTCGACGTCAGACGCGCGTCGAGCAGGACGTCCTGCGAGAAGAACTCCCGGCTCCTCCTCATCGCGCGCCCTGCTCGATCCAGGTCTCGATCAACGCGAGCTCCGTCGCGTTCAGCGGCGGACCCGACGCCGGCATCGGGTCTCCCTGGATGTTCGGGTCGCCGCTCACCTTACGGTAGAGGTAGGAGCCCGGCGCGTCGTTGGGCGCGACGCGCATCAGCGACGGAACCTCGGCGCTGGGGACGTCGACGGTGTTCGCCACCGACGCGGCGACCGAACCGAGGTCGAGGTCCATCGGCGCCCCGATCCCCACGTGACACCCCGAAAGGGCGCAGCGCGGCGTGAACACGCGCGTCTGCACGTCGAGCGCCGACACGACTCCCGGCTGGCCGACGACGGCGTCGGCGGGGTCCCCCCCGCCGCAACCCGCCGCGAGGGCCGCGCAGCCGACGAGGAGGAGCCGTTTCACCACGCCACCGCCGCCGAGAAGACGACCCGGTCGAGCTCGACCGTCCGCCGCGAGCCCGCGGGAATGCCCAGCGCCGGCGGGGTCAGCGCGATCTCCTCGCCGAAGACCCACGCGAGGTCGAACGTCACGTTCGCAAGGACCCCCTCGAGTCCGATCGCGTACTGGGCGGTGGACAACGTCCGCTCGTCCCGCTCGGCGCTCGTGTCGAAGATCGTGGCGGTCTCGGCCCGTGCGAGGTCGCCGCGGCCGGCGACGATCAGGCGGAGCTTGTCGCGGAAGAGCGGCTGCCGGACACCCAGCGTCACGCCCAGCTCGAGAAACGTGTCGTCGACCTCCTCGGTCACGGGGGTCCCGGCGGCGTCGACGACGGTCGTCCCGGCCACGGACTGCCACCCCAGGCGCGAGCCCGCGAACAACTCCGTCTCGCCGGCCATGAAGACCGTCTTCGCCGTTCCGAACAGGCGGGTCGTCGTGACCGGGTCCTGGCCGACCAGCGTGAGGGACGGGGTGACGACGCCCCCCGACTCGGAGTAGGAGAGGTCGTCGTTGCCGAGCTCGCGCTGCGACCACTCCAGGCCGCCGCGGAACTCGATCTCCCCGGGGCGGTCGGTGTGGAGGCGGCTGTACCCGCCGATGGCCGCGAGGCTCAGGTCGTCGAGCTCGAAGTTCTCGGTGGTGAACCGGTCGGTCACGACCCCCAGGTCGTCGATCGCCTCGCTCCTGGTCTCCTGCGTGGCGCTGCCGAACGCGGCGATCGCCTGGATCTCCCAGCTGGAGTTCCGGTCGAGGAACGTGCGCATCCCGGCGTCGAGCGCGAGTCCGAGCTGGTCGAAGCTCTCGACGCCGTTGAAGCCGCCCGTCCCCGGCTCGAAGCTCCGCTCGGTCACCTCCCGGGAGATCTGGACGAGGCGCGCGCCGCCGCCCAGGACGCGGGCGTCGCTCATCCGCCACGCGACGCCGCCGCGCAGATCGATCCCGAGCAGATCGTCGCCGTTCTCGAAGACCGACGCCCCGCTGGAGTCGTCGCTGGACTCGTTCCCGGCGAGCACCGCCGCGGAAAGCCCCCAGGCGATCGCGCCGGTCTCGCGCCGGATCATCGAGCCCTGGATCGCGTCGGCGTCGTTGTCCACGTTCGCCGCGCCGTTGTTGCCGATCAGCGCGTTGACGTAGCGGGCGTAGTCCCCTTCCTGGCCGGGCCACGGGGACAGGTCGGGATGCCGTCCGATGTTCGCGAAGAGCAGGTTGTACGGGCGGTTCTGCAGCTCGTCGAACGGGTCGCGATACGTCTCGTAGGTCAGCTGGTTCAGCACGGACTGCCCGAACGTCAGCCTCGCCGGGGAGAACCCCGCGATCTCGCGGGTCACCGCCCGGGCCGCGCCCCACGCCAGAACCGCCACCGCGGCGGCCATCGCCGCCTTCCCCACCCCTCGCCTCATCGACGCCCCCCTCCGATCGCCTGTTTGTGCCGCCGCGGGAGCGCGGCGGCGTTCCTCGGACTCCTCGACGACCTTGCCGTCGCCCCGCCCATGAAACCGATCGGCGGCGCGGACGAGCCCGGCGTCCAGAATCGACGGATGTTCGGCAGCACCGTCTCGAGGTCCGCCGTGGGGACCCCGAACCACAACGCAAGCTCCGCGAAATAGGCGTCCACCGACGTCGTCGGGATCAGCCGGCCGCGGCCCGTGTCGAGCGCGCTTCCGAGGTACAGGTCCGGAAAGCTCCCGTAGAGGTCGCCGCCGGCGACGGAACCGCCGATCACGAAGTGGTTGCCCCCCCAGGCGTGGTCCGAGCCTCGCCCGTTGGAGCTGAGCGTCCGCGCGAAGTCCGACGCGGTGAAGGTCACCACCTGCGTCGCCACGTCGAGCTCGTCGAGCGCCCGGTAGAACTCCCCCAGCGCCGCGCTCACGATCGGGAGCATCGCGGCCTGGTTGAGGAGCACCTCGTCGTGGTGGTCCCAGCCGCCGACCTCCACGAAGAAGGTCTGCCGGCGCATGCACAACGTCTCGCGCGCGGCGATCGTCCGCGCGATCATCCGCATCTGGCGCGACAGGCGCGTGTCGGAGAAGACGGTCTGCAGCGGCGGGACGGCGTCGATCGCCGCCGAGAAATCCAGGTGCGCGTCGATCGCCCCGCGCATGCGCTGCGCGTAGACGCGCTCGAAGACGTGCTGGTACTGCAGGCCGAGCAGGCTGTCGATCGCCTCGGTGCGGACCATCGACTCGAGGGAGGGATCGCCGTACCCGCGAAGGCCGGTGCTCCCGTCCTCGGTGATCGTGTAGTGGGCCGTGAGGGCGCCGGACTGGAAGACGTTGTTCCCCGACAGCGAGATGTTCATCGAGATGTTCGGGTTGCAGTTCCCCGTCTGGAGGACGTCGGCCATCCGTCCGGCCCAGCCCACCGCGTTGCGGCGGTCGGGGACCGAGGTCTGCCACTGCATCTGCTGGTCGGAATGCGAGAACAGCCCGAGGGGCAGCCGCGCGCTGCCGTCGCGGAACTGCTGCATCGTCACCGGCTCGACGAGCGTCCCGACGTTCGACAGGAACGCGAGGCGCCCCTGGCCGAACAGGCTCGCGAGCTCGGGAACGCCCGGGTGGAGGCCGTATTCGCGGCCGTCGGGGGTGCCCGGCGTGATGGGAAGCAGGACGTCCGGCGCCAGCGCGAGATCCCCGCGGACCTGTGCGTACTCCGCGTGCTCCGCGGCGCCGCGCGGGACGATCAGGTTGAACGAATCGATCCCGCCGCCGAAGAACAGGCACACGAGGGCCCGGTAGTCCTCGCCCGGGTAAGCGAGGGCGTTGAACATCCCCATGTTGAGGACGGTGTTGAACATCGCCGTCGTCCCGACCGCGGCGCAGCTCGCCTGGCCGAGGAACGCGCGACGGCCGACGACCGGAGGCTGGGAAGGGGCCTTCATGCCGCGCCTCACTTGCTCACGTTGTATTCGGGGGAAAGCGCGATCAGGTGGACCGCGAGGCGGGCCCGGGACGCCGGATCGTCGAGCCGCTCGAGGGCGCCGACGAGGATCCCGCGCATCGCGGCGCTCATCTCGCCGTGCATGAGGAGCAGGTCGAGCCGGTCGACGAGCTGTCGCGCGTCGGAGGCCGTGGCGATCTCGTCGGAGAGGTCGAGTCGCACCTCGAACACCTCGTCGTCGTCGCGGTTCATGACGCCGTCCACCTGGCTGCGCAGGTCGTTGGCGCTCGTGATCGCGGTGACCGCCGTGACGATCTGGAACTCCGGCGCGACGATGCCGGCGTCGGCGATCTCCCCGGTCGGCTGGTGGTCGGGGAGGAAGAAGTTGAACACCGTCGGCGAGCTCAGCGGCCGCTGGCCGAAGGCGACCGGCGCGCCGGGATCGGAGATGCGGTATTCCGCCGCGGGGCTGCGCGCATCGAAGGCGCGGGCGAGGTGCACGCGACGCAGGAACGACTCCTGGAGGCGCCCGCGCGCGACGTCCGACGAGCCGGGAGGCGTCGCGGCCTCCGGGTCCAGCAGGATCGCCCGCACGACCGCCTTGAGGTTTCCGCGCACCCCGGCCCCGTCGTCCGCGAACACCGCCGCCACGCGCCCGATGTACTCGGGGCTCGGGTTGGAGGTGACCAGGCGCTGGATGAGCCGGCGCGAGAGGAAGGGCCCGACGTTGGGATGCTGGAAGAGATTGTCGATCGCGTCGTTCACGTCCTTCATCCCGGTCTGGCCGGCGGGGACGTATTTGCCGCGGAGCAGCCGCTTGGGCCCCGGTTCGTGGAACTCGTCGTGCATCCGCATCGGCTCCGTCCATACCTCGGTCCCGCGGCGGAAGTCGCGGCTCGGGCTCGCGAAGGACAGGCCGGTGAAGATCTTCGCGAACTCCGTGATGTCGTCGTTGTCGTAGGTGGGCATCGGCCGCCCCGCGCCGTCGAGCTTCAGGGTGCCGTCCGCGTTCAGCTGGAACAGCCCGATCGAGAACAGCTGCATGATCTCGCGCGCGTAGTTCTCGTCCGGGTAGCGCCCCGCCGCGGGGTTCGACCTCTCGTTGCGCAGGTGGCTGAGGTACGCGCCCATGACCGGGTGGAGCGTCACGTCGAGCAGGAGGTCCCGGTAGTTCCCGAACGCGCGGTCGAGCAACATGTCGTAGTAGTCGGCGAGCCCGATCGGGTTGTTGCCGACGGCGTCGTTCGCGTCGGAGACGACGAAGATCTCGCTCAGCGCGAGCGCGACCCGCTGGCGGAGCGGGTCGGGGCCTTCCATGACCTGCTCCCACCAGGACCAGCGGCGGTGCTCGGCGGTCACCTCGAGGCCCAGCCGGGACCGCGCGTCGAGGAAGGGTCGGTGGCGGCCCACCGGCTTCGCGAACTGCTCGTCGAGCCACGACGCGCGACCGAGCGTCGCGGTCCGATGGATCTCCTCCCAGTTCGCGCCGAGGGTCGCCTGCCCGAGGAACCGTGCGGAGTCCTCGGGCGTCATCGAGGCGCGGGACGGAAGCGCCATCGCCGCGAGGCAAAGCGGAGCCGCGAGTCGGATGAAGCGCCGTGCCGCCATGGATTCCTCCCGAGCCGACGTGCCGGTCGGACATGGCAAATCGCGTTCCCGCATGAGTCGCGCGGGAAAACGGCGCCGAGGGGGAGTCGGGTCAAGAACGCGCGACGCGGGCGTAATCGCGCCCGCGCGCTTCGTGCTCGGCTCGCGCGGTGAATTGCAATCTGTCGGGGGCGATCGCCCTCAGGAAGGGGACGCTTTCCGCGGTGTCGCGAAACCGTCGGCTGCGCGACCGACGGAGGGAGGCGAGGCCTCCTCGAGGAGTGTGAACTGTTCGAGGAGGTCCCCCATGAGCCCCACCCCCCTTCGAGCCACCGCACTCGCGGTCCTGCTCGCCCTCGCGAGCGGGGCCGTTCCGTCCCGCGCGGAACCCGCCCCGGCGGGTTCCGCAACCCCCGCCTTCCGGGCGGCGACCCCCGAGCTCGCCCTGATGCTCGCCGAGTTCGAGAAGGCGCGACGCGAAACGGCGATCCCGCTCGCCCCGGCGGCGGCGACCGAAGCCCCCGCGGAGCCCAAGCCCGGCTCCCGCAAGAAGACGTGGATCATCGTCGGCGTCGTCCTCGGCGTCGTCGCGATCGTGGCGCTCGCCGGCGGCGGAGGAGGGGGCGGAGGCGGAGGGGGTTATTGAGCCGCCCCCGTCAGTCGCCCATCTTCACGTGTCCCGGCTGCGCCGCCACGCGGCCGAGCCAGGCCCGCACCCCCGGGTGGCGGCCGAGATCGAATCCGCCCTCCTCCGCGACGTGCGTGTAGGCGTACAGCGAGATGTCCGCGATCGTGTAGCGCTCCGCGACGAGGAACGCGCGGTCCTTGAGATGGCGCTCCATCGCGTCGAGGGCGCGGTAACCGCCGATGTGCTTGGCGGCGAGGGCGTCGGCGTCGATCGGCCCTTCCCGGTAGTGCAGCCAGAAGCGGGCGACCGCGATGTTCGGCTCGTGGTCGTATTGCTCGAAGAACTGCCACTGGAGGACCTGGGCCCGCTCGTAACGGTCCTCGGGGACGTACTTCGTGCCGTCGCCGAAGTACCAGAGGATCGCGTTCGACTCGGCGAGCGGCCGGCCGTCGTCGAGCACGATCGTCGGCACGCGCAGCGCCGGGTTCAGCCCGCCGAGCACCTGCGGGCGGTTCGTCCGATCGGTCACCGAGAGCTCCCGTCGCTCGAACGGAATCCCGAGTTGGGAGAGCAGCAGGCGCACCTTGTAGCAGTTCCCGGAGGGGCGGCTGTCGTACAGCAGCATGGCGTTCTCCTCGTTTCGTGCCGACGGTTATACTCCCACTCCTTTCGCGAGGAGATCCCCCTTGAAGCGCCGGCTCTTCGACCCCGGATCCCACACCGGCCCCGCGTCCCTCGGGCTGCTCCTCCTGCGCCTGGGCTTCGGCCTGTCCATGGCCCTCGGTCACGGGTGGGGGAAGCTCCGGTCGTTCGGCGAGCTCGCGGCCACGTTCCCCGATCCGCTCGGGATCGGCTCCCGCCTCAGCCTGATGGGGGCGATCGGGGGCGAGTTCGTCTGTCCGCTGCTGCTCGCGCTGGGCCTCGGAACCCGGCTCGCCGCGATTCCCGCCGCGTTCACGATGGGGGTCGCGGTGTTCGTGATCCACGCCGCCGACCCGTTCGCGAAGCAGGAGAAGGCCCTTCTCTTCCTGGTCGCGTTCGCCGCCCTCGTCTTCACCGGCGCGGGGCGTTACTCGCTGGACGCCAAGCTGGGGAAGTGACCGGCCGTTCGCTGCGCGACGGAGCCGTCAGGCTTCAGCCTGGACGGATCTGACCGCTTCGGGGTTCGCGGCGGAGGCGTGAGGACCTAAATCCGGGGCGTGAACCCCCTCGTCCTCGCCCTCCTCCTGTCCGGCGCCGCCGCCCTCGTCCTCGAAGGGGTCTGGGCGCGCTGGCTGAGCTTCTCCCTCGGCGCCGGCGCCTACGCGACGACCGCCGTCCTCGCGACGTTCATGGCGGGGCTCGGCCTGGGCGCCCTCGCCGGGGGGCGCTTCGCCGCACGCCGATCAGCCGCCGCGAGCCTGCGCGCCTTCGCCGGGATCGAGCTCGCGAATGCCGCCTGGGCCCTGGCGTCGATCGCGTGGCTTCCCGGCGCGTTCCCCGAATCGGCGGTCGCGCTGGCGCGAGCCCTGGGGAGCGACGGCCTCCCTCCGCTCGCGCGATTCGCGCTCGCGTGCGCGGCGCTGTCCGTGCCGACCTTCCTGATGGGGATGACGCTCCCGCTCGCCGTCCGGGCCGCGGTCGAGGGGGCCGGGGACCGGGGGCGGCGCGCGGGGATCCTCTACGCCGCGAACACGCTGGGCGGAGCGGTCGGGGCCGGGCTTGGCGCCACGCTCCTCGTCGACCGGGTGGGGTTGTCGGGAGCCGTCGGCGCGGCGGCGGCGCTGCAGGCGATCACGGGGCTCGTCGCCGCGGCGCTTTCCCGTCGCGCGCCGTCGAACGCGCCGGGGCCGGAGCCGGACGCGCGCGCGGCGCGACCGGGACTCGCCGCCGCGGCGTTCGCGGCGAGCGGGTTCGCCGGACTCGCCTTGGAGGTCGGGGCGCAGCGGATCCTGTCGCTGCAGCTGGGCTCCACGGTGCACGCGTTCGCGACGATCCTCGCGGCGCTCCTCGCCGGGATCGGGATCGGAGGCGCGCTCGGCGCAGGCGCCACGCGGCGGACGAGCCCGGAGGCCGCGCTCGCCGTCGCGCTCGCCGCGCTCGGGGTCGGCGCCGGATGGGCGATCCTGGCCCTCGACCTCGGGACGTCCGGCGCGGGCTTCGTCCTGCTCCCCGCGGGGATCGCGCTCGGCGCGGTCGCGGGGATCGTCGGCCGCATGGCGGGGAGCTCACCCGGGACGATTCCCCGGCGCTTCGCGGGCGCGTACGCGGCGAACGCCGCCGCCTCCGCCGCGGGAGCGCTCGTCGCCGGGCTCGTGCTCGTCCCCGCGTTCGGCGCGACGGGCACGCTGCGGATCGCCGGCGCGATCGCCTTCTCCGCGTGCGCCCTCGTCCTCGTCGTCGCCGTGCCCGCACGAACGCTCCGGCTGGTGTGCGCGACCCTCGCGGTCGTCGCGATCGCGCTCGCGGCCGATCGCGAGCCGGTGCGGCGCACCTACGAGCGGTGGTTCGGCGCGTCGCGCCTCGTCGCGCTGCGCGAAGGGCCGGTGCAGGCGGTGGCGGTCACGGCGGAGAGCAACGACCAGCACCTCGACTATCGCCGGCTCGTCGCGCACCGGACGAGCCTTGCCGCCACCCACCTCGCCTCCCAGCGCTACATGCGCCTGCTGGGCCACCTGCCGACGATGCTCGCCGAAGGACCGAGGCGGGCCCTCGTGATCTGCCTGGGCACCGGAACCACGCTCGCCGCCGTCACCCGTCATCCCGAGCTCGAGCGCATCGACGTCGCGGAGATCTCCCCCGAGGTCGTCGATCTCGTGGGCGCGGTCCACCCCGACGGCGAGGCCGCGCTCGCCGACCCCCGCGTTCGCGTCCACGTCGAGGACGGTCGCCACGTCCTGCTCTCGGCGTCGGACCCGTGGGACGTGATCACCCTCGAGCCCCCGCCGCCGGGCGACGCGGGGGTGGTGTCGCTGTACACCGAGGAGTTCTATGCGCTCTGCCGCAGGCGGCTGTCGCCGGGAGGGGTGACCGCGCAGTGGATCCCCCTTCAGTCGGCTTCGCTCGACGACGTCCGGATGCTCGTCGGCGCCTTCGCACGCTCCTTCCCGCACGCCGTCGCCTTTCTTCCCCTCGAGCGCGACCTCGTCCTCCTGGGATCCGAGCGTCCGCTGGCCCGCTCCGCGGCGCGCTGGCGGGACGCCTTCGCGGCGCCGGGACCGGCGGCCTCGATGCGCGAGGTCGGCTTCGACTCTCCCGAGACGCTCCTGGCGAACGCGATCGCCGACCGCGAGGCGCTCCTGCGGTTCTCGCAGTCCGCCCCGGCGCTCACCGACGACCGGCCCCGCGTCGAGCGAAGGACCGCCGAGCGCCTCTCCGCCCTCCCCGACGTCCGCGAATTACGCCTCGCCCCTTCCCCGGCGCCCGGGCTGGTCCCGGACGGCGATGCGCACAGTGCGGCGAGGATCCTCGAGGCCCGGCGGGCGCTCGACGTGCTGCGTGAGGCCGAGGACGCCCGCGAGCGCGGCGGGACACGGGCCGCGTCCGCGCTTCGCGAGGCCGCGTGGCGCGCCCGACCCTCGGACGCCTATTTCCTCTGGGCGGCGCGGCTCAGCGATGCGCACCTCACGCGATTCGTCGCCGACGCGAGCCGGCGCGGCGACGATCCGCGCGCGTGGGCCTCGGTCGGCGAGAAGCTGCTCCTTCGCGGCGACTCGGCGGCGGCGCGCGCGGCCTTCTCCCGCGCGCTGCGCACCCTCCCCGCCAGGGACCCCGCGGCGGTGTCGATTCGCGCGTGGCTCGCGTCGACGGGCCCCGGACCGGTTTAGCGATCCGTGAGGCCGAGCGGGGCGAGCGCCTCGCGCACCTTCTCGTGGAGGTCCGGGGGCGCTCCGTAGAAGACCGCGCGGGCCTTCCCCTCGCCGTCGAAGAGGAACAGCGTCGGGACCGCGAGGAGGTTGCCGAACTTCATCGCGATCTCCGGGGTACCGATCGCGACGGGAAGCCCGGCCGCGACCTTCGACGCGAGCTCGCGTACGTCCTTCTCCTCCGACTCGACCGCGAAGGTGACGACCGCCAGGCGGTCGCCGTGCCGTCGCTTGAGCTCCGAGAGGTACCCGAGGGTCGTCCGGCACGGCGGACACCACGTCGCCCAGAACTCGACGAGCACGGGACGCCCGGCGAGCGTGGTCCGATCGATCGGGCGCCCGTCGAGGTCGACCGCCGAGAACTCGGGGAGCGCCTCGAGCCGGGCGTCGGGGGTCGCGGCGGGCGCTCCCCCCGGCTCGCCGGCGAGCACCCGTCCCAGAAGCGCGGTGAGATCGGCGCGGAACCTCTCGTGGTTCGCGGGATCCCGCCACGGGGTGTACCTGCCGGACTTCGCGTCGCCGAAATACCCGAGGTCCTGCGGGCCCGCGAACAACGACTCGTTCACGAACACCGCGGGGTAGCGGCGGACGCCCAGCCGGTCGGCGATCGCCGAGGCGCCCCAGTTCTCGACGACGTACCGGACCCTTCCCCCGAGCCCGTCCACGACCTGACGCACCAGCAAACTTGCCGGGTCGGAGAGATTTCAGGTGTACGGCCAACGGACGAGGGTGACGGTCGCCTCCGCGCCCGCGAGGGGTTGTGGGCGGGACACGGAGGCGGCCGCGGCGGCGTCGGGGCCGACCCGCCGAACGTATTCGGGAAGCACGTCGTCGAGGATCGCCGCGGCGTTCGCGTGCGCCTCCGGCGACGAGGCGGCATCGTCGAGCATCGCCTCGGCCTTCTCGAGGAACAGGCGCGCGAGGCTGGAGTCGGCCGGCGTCGCGTCGAGGCGCGTGCGCCAGACGGCCGCCGACTCGCGCAGCGCCGTGGGCTCGGGCGCCGCGACCCCCGCGCGCAGGATCGGAGCGCCCAGCAGGCGCGCCCGCAGGATCTCGTACAGCGCCCCCTCGAGGCTCCCGGCGGCGAGCAGGTCGCGGGCCGTCTTGAGCGCCGCGGAGGCCGAGATGAACTCCCGGTGGCGATCCTTCGAGACCGGAGGGACGTAGGCGCGGACCAGCTCGCGCTCGAGGTCGTCGACGACTCCCTGGAGGGGAGCGATGCGCGGCGCGGGACCCGGCGGCCGGAACTGCAACGCGGCGTCGAACGCCGCGGCACGGGCGAGGGCGACCGCGCTGCCGACGTAGAAGACGCCGCCGAAGTAGTCGCCGTTCTCGCGCCACATCGGGGCGGTTCTCGCGTAGATCGGCGACTGCACCCGTGCGTCGTCCCGAAGCGCCCGCACCGCCGCCGGAAGGGCCGCCGACGACGCGGCCTCGAGCTCGGCGCGACCGCGCTCGAGCTCCGCCCGCGCCTCGGCAAGCGCCCGGTCGAAGATCTCCGGGGTGACCTTGTCTGGCGACGGGGCCTTCGCGGAGACGAACCGCAGCGGGTCGAGCAACGTGCGCGCGAGGGTGAGCCGCTCGAGGGCGAGGAGGTCCCGCCCGACGGCGTGGGCCGACTCGGCCTTGGCCAGAAGCGCCATGCCGCTCTCCCACTCCCCCTTCACCGCCTCCATCGCGGGAGGGTCCCCCGCGCGCTGGGCGGCGATCGCCGCGCCGATCGCCTCGCCCGCCGGTGCCGCGAGGACGATCGGGAGGAGGAGATGGACGACCATGCGGGCACGGTGCCGGGCCCCGTCCTCCGGATCAACCCGGACGCCGCGGGCGGCGTCCTCCCTGCAGCCAACCCCCGGCCGACCTCGTGGCGGGATCGCTTCCGTTCTCCGTAGTAGCGGATCGAGGACCATGAAGGAGGCCCCCATGCTCAAGAGGATCTCGTTCTTCATCTACGGCACGATCGCCTACGCGATCTTCTTCGGCACGTTCCTGTACGCGTGCGGCTGGGTGGGCGGTTTCCTGACCCCCACCCGCCTCGACGGTCCCGCGACCGAGCCCCTCGGCAAGGCGCTCGCGATCGACCTGGCCCTGCTCGCGCTCTTCGCGGTGCAGCACAGCGTCATGGCCCGGAAGGGGTTCAAGACGTGGTGGACCCGCTTCGTGCCCCAGGCGATCGAGCGGTCGACCTACACGCTGTTCTCCAGCCTCGCCCTGATCCTGATGTTCTGGCAGTGGCGGCCGCTGGGCGGCGTGATCTGGAACGTCGAGGCGACCGCGGGCCGTGCGGCCCTCTACGGCCTCTTCGCGTTCGGGTGGGGGCTCGTGCTGCTCTCGACCTTCCTGATCCACCACTTCGACCTGTTCGGGCTGCGCCAGGTGTGGCTGTTCCTCCTCGGCCGCCCGTACCAGCCGCTCCGCTTCGCGACCCCGGGGCCGTACCGGATGGTCCGGCACCCGCTGTACCTCGGGTGGTTGTTCGCCTTCTGGATGACCCCGACGATGACCGCGGCCCACCTCGTCTTCGCGATCGCGACGACGGCGTACATCCTCCTCGCGATCCGCTTCGAGGAGCGGGACCTCGTCCACGAACACGGGGCGCTCTACGAGGAGTACCGCCGCCGCGTGCCCATGATCGTGCCGGCGTTCCGGCAGGCGGAGCGCTGACCATGACACTCCGGCCGATCGACGTGCTCCGCCGCAGGATCGAGGCGCAGGGATTCTGCGGCTACGACGACGCGGCGATCTCGGAGTTCGGCCCTTGGCTGCGCCTGACCACGGGCCTGTGCGCGGCGTGGGCGGCGGCGGCGACCGCGGACGGCTCGGTCTACGGATTGTGGCTGCTCGCGGTCGTCGCGCTGCTCGGCGCCGCATTCCCCCACCACCCGTTCGACGCGATTCACGACCTGGCGATCCGGCGGTGGACCCATGCGCGGCCGCTGCCTCCCAACGGCATCCCGCGGCGGTTCGGCTGCGCGGTGGCGGCCGCGTGGCTCCTGGCGGCGGGCGCGGCCTTTCGACTCGACGCCCCGGCGTCTGGCTACGGCCTCGGCTTCTCGCTCGTCGGCGCCGCGCTGGTGCCGACGCTCACCGACTTCTGCATCTCGTCGTGGCTCTTCGGGAGGTTGTTCGGCGCCCCCTGCCGCGCCCGTTCGAGCGCTTTCCTCGAACGCACCACGTCGGGGTGCTGATCGGAGAACGCCTTCGACGCGAGCCGCTCGGCCTCGACGGCGAGCCGCTCGGCCTCGTCGCGATTCCCCTGCGCGAGTCGCACGGCCGAGAGGCACACGAGCGTGTGGGAGAAGGCGGGGTGCCCCTCGCCCAGGGACTTGCGACGCAGCGCCATCGAGCGATCGAGTAGCTCCTCGGCCTCCTCCGTCCGGCCCTGGGCGAGCACGGTTTCGGCGAGGTAGTCGAGGAAGTCCGCGATCTCGGGGTTCCCGGGGCTGAGCGCCTCCGTCTCGGCCATCGCCGCACGCAGCCCCGCCTCCGCCTCGGCGAACCGGCCGCGCGCCTGGGCCGCGAGCGCGATGCCGTACCGGGCGCGGATGCCGTCCACGAGCCCCGCGCCGCCGACCGCTTCCATCGCGGCCAACGCGCGCCGGAAATAACCTTCGGACCGGTCGGTCCGGCCGAGTTGCCGCTCGAGCTCGCCGAGGCAGTTGAGGCACCACGCGACGCGCTCGCCTTTCGGCCCGGAGGCGGCCTCGAAGATCGCGAGCGACCGGTCGAGCTCCTTCCGCGCCTTCGTCGCCTCGCCGGTGGCGAGGTGCAGCGCGGCGAGGTTGGTGTACCCCTCCGCGGTCTCCGGGTGGTCCGGGCCGAAGAGGCGCTCCTTCATCTCCGCGGCACGCCGGTAGGCCGCCTCGCACTCGGCATAACGCCCCTGCCGGCCGTACACTCCTCCGAGGTTCGTGAGGGCCGTGGCGAGCAGGTTGTGGGGGTCGCCGAAGACCTTCTCCTGGATCTCGACCGCGCGCCGCGCGAAGGCGGCGGACTCGTCGTCCCGCCCGAGGCGGCCCAGACACGCGGCGAGGGTCGTCGTCGTCTTGGCGACCTCGTAGTGATCGCGACCGAGGGTCCGCTCCCGGATCTCGAGCGCCTTCCGGAGCGCGGGTTCCGCCTCCGCGTACCGCCCCTGCCGGAGCAGGCAGGTGGCGATCCCGTTCCAGGCCGACGCCACGGACGGGTGGTCCGCGCCGCGTTGCCGCACGAAGGCGTCGAGCGCCGCCCGGTAGAGCGCCTCCGCCTCCGCATAACGCTCGGCGCGACGGACGACGTCCGCGAGGTCGTGGCGGACGTCGAAGACCTCGACGTGATCCGGCCCGAGCGCCGCACCCAGGATCCGCTCCGCCTCCCGGAAGCTCGCCTCGGCGGCGACGTCGTCGCGCATCACGGCCTGGGCGCGCGCGAGGGCGTGGAGGGCCCGGGCCGTGTCGGGGTCGGAAGGACCGAGAAGCCGGCGCCGCGTCTCGACCGCGTCCTCGAGGAGCTCGCGCGCCTCCCGACCCGAGCCCCGCTTCGTGTAGATGTCGCCGATGACGATCTCGAGGCGGGCCCGGACCAGCGGCTCGCCGGCCAGCTCCTCCCGGATCTTGCGGCGTCCCCGCTCGAGGAATTCGCGGGCCACCGCGTCGTTCCCGCGCTCGGTGGCGGGATCCGCGGCCTCGAACAACCCGGCCAGGTACGCGGCGACCCGCTCGGCGGTCCGCGCCTGCTCGATCGCGGCGCGCTCCGCGTGCCGGGCGCGCACCGCCTGCCACGTCGCCGCCGCCGCCCCGGCGAACAGCGCGAGCGCCACCGCGACCGCGGCGGCGACCGCGATGCGATGGCGCTGGATCAGCTTCGACAGGCGGTAGGTCGCGCTCGGCGGGCCCGCGACGACCGGCTCGTGCCGCAGGTGCCGCCGCAGGTCGTCGGCGAGGTCGTGGGGAGAGGAGTACCGCCGCCCGCGGTCCTTCTCGAGGGCCTTCGTGACGATCCAGTCGAGATCGCCACGCAGGCGCCTCGCGACGGCGGGGTCGGCGGCGCGGCGGCTCGGCCTGGGAGGATCGACCTCACGGATCCGGCGGAGCATCTCCGGGACCGAGGGGCGGCCGGAGGCCGTGTCCTCGAAGGGCCGGGTCTGCGTCAGCAGCTCGAACAACATCGCCCCGAGCGCGTAGACGTCGGCGCGCGTGTCGACGTCGTCTCCCGCGGCCTGTTCCGGGCTCATGTAGTCCGGCGTGCCGACGATCTGGCCGTGCTCGGTGAGCAGGGTGCGTTCGGACCCGGACGGGTCGACCGCGCGCGCGATGCCGAAGTCGATGATCTTCGGAACGACGCGGCCGGGAGTCTCGGACACCAGGACGTTCGACGGCTTCAGGTCCCGGTGGATGACCCCCTTGTGGTGGGCGTGCTCGACCCCGTCGCAGACGTCGAGGAACATCCGCAGGCGCTCGTCGATCCCGAGACCGAGCCGCCGCGCGTGCAACGTGATCGGTTCGCCGTCGACGAACTCCATGACGAAGAACGGGCGCCCGTCGCCGGAGGTCCCCGCGTCGTAGACCTGCGCGATGTTCGGGTGGCTCATCCGGGCGAGCGCCTGACGCTCCGACTCGAAGCGGGAGATCACCGCGGCGGACTCCAGCCCGCGGCGGACGAGCTTCACGGCGACGCGCCGGCGTACCGGGTGCGTCTGCTCGGCCTCCCAGACCTCGCCCATTCCCCCTTCCCCGATGCGCCGGATCCAGCGGTACCCTTCGAGGGCGACCGGGGGCGCGACCTCCCCGAGCGCGCCGAGGACCTCCTCGCGCAGCGCCCCCGCCTCCGGCAGGAACGCGTCGGCCGAGTCGGCGTGGCTGAGCAGGCGCGCCACGCGGGCCCGCACTTCCGGGTCCGGACAGTGGGTCTCGAGCCACGCGGGGCGCGCGGCCGGCTCGACGTCGAGCGCCGCCTGGAAGAGGGCGTCCGCCTTCGCCCAGCCGTCGTCGCTCATGCCGACAGCTCCTCGCGCAGCCAAGCCCGCGCGCGCAGCCAGTCCCGCTGGGCCGTACGCAAGGACACGCCCATCGCCAGCGCCGTCTCCTCCTCGCTCAGGCCGGCGAAGTAGCGGCACTCGACGACCCGCCCCAGCCGCTCGTCGTGCGCCCGCAGGCGGTCGAGGGCGCGGTCGATGTCGAGCAGCGCCTCGACCTCGAGCTCGCCGGCCGCGACGTTCTCGTCGAAGGTGACCCGTTCCCCGCCGCGGCGCTTCGCCGCCGCGCGCGATCGGGCCAGGTCGACGAGGACCTGCCGCATCGCGTGGGCGCTGACGGCGAGGAAATGGCCGCGGTCGTGGACATCGAGCCCCTGCTGGCCCGCCATCTTGATCCAGGCCTCGTGCACGAGCCCGGTGGTGTCGAGGGTTCGCCCCCCGCCCCGCCGGCGCAGGTGCGCGTGGGCCATCCCCCGCAGCTCGCCGTAGACGAGCGGCACGAGGCGGTCGAACGCCTCCCGATTCCCCGCCCGGATCTCCCGGAGCAGGAGCGTCACCTCACCCGGATCCTGCACGGCGTCACCCTACCGCGAGAAACACGGGGAGAGGCTACTCTCACGCCGCCGTCGCGGGAAGCTCCTCGACCGCCTCGTCGGTTTCGGCGACCGCCGCTTCGTGTCTCCGGGCGACGAGCACGTAGATCGACGGCACCACGAACAGGGTGAACGCGGTGCCGATGATCATCCCGCTGACGAGCATGATGCCGATGCTGTTCCGGGCGCCCGCGCCCGGCCCCGTGGCGAGGATCAGGGGGAAGTGCCCCGCGACCGTCGCCGCCGTGGTCATGAGGATCGGCCGCAGGCGGGTTCCCGCCGCCTCGACGACCGCGCGCACCTTGTCGCGCCCCTGCTCCTGCAGGTGATTGGCGAACTCGACGATCAGGATCGCGTTCTTGGCGATCAGCCCGACGAGGGTGATGAGCCCCACCTGGCTGTAGATGTTGAGGGTCGTGAGCCCCAGGAACGAGAACATCAGCGCCCCCGATACCGCGAGCGGCACCGAGCCGGCGAGGATGATGAAGGGGTCGCGGAAGCTCTCGAACTGCGCGGCGAGCACGAGGTAGATCAGGACCGCCGAGAGGAGGAACACGCCGAGGAACTTGCTCCCCTCCGTGCGCAGCTGCCGCGACTGTCCCGCGTAGTCGACCGTGAACCCGGCGGGGAGGATCTTCGCCGCCTCGTTCTCGAGGACCTTGAGCGCCTGGTCGAGCGGCACGTTGGGCGGGATCGCCCCCTGGATGCGCACGGCGTTGAGCTGCTGGAAGCGCTTGAGCTCCCGAGGCTCGGTCGTCGTCTTGAGGGTCGCGAAGGTGGACAGCGGCACGAGCTTGCCGCCGGGCCCGGTGACGTGGATCTGGGTGAGCTGCTCGGGGGTGAGCCGATCCGCCCGCTGGACCTGCGGGATGACCTTGTAGCTGCGTCCCTGGATGCTGAAGCGGTTCACGTAGTTCCCGCTGAGCATGGTCGAGAGGTCCTGGCCGGCCTGGCTGAGATCGACGCCGAGCGAGCGGACCTTGTCGCGGTCGAAGACGACCTCGGCCTGGGGCTGGTCGAACTTCAGATCGGCGTCGGCGAAGAAGAACATCCCGCTCTCGAACGCCTTGCCGACGAGCGCCCCCGCGAACTCCGCGAGGCGCTCGGGCTCCGCGGTCGAGGCGATCACGAAATCGACGGGGAAATCCCCGCCGCCGGGGAGCGCGGGCGGGGTCAGGGGGATGACGCGGACGCCGGGGATCTTGGAGATCTCCGCCGCGGCCTCGACCTGGAGCTGCGCGGCGGTCTTCTCGCGCTCGCTCCAGGGCTTGAGGGTCATGCCCCCGAAGCCGCCCACGGGCGAGACGATCTGGAAGGTGTTCCCGGTCTCGGGGTAGGAGCGGAACACCTCGTCGACCTTCGCGGTGTAGAGCGTCGTCTGGTCGAGCGTCGCGTTCGGCGAAGCCTGCACGATGCCGAAGACGACCCCCTGGTCCTCGCTGGGCGCGAGCTCGTTCATGGAGAACAGGTAGAAGGGGACGGCGAGCGCCGTGAACAGGACCCAGAAGGTGAGCACCACCGGCCGGTACGCGAGCGTCCCCTCGAGCAGCGCCGCGTACTTCGAGCGCACGACGTCGAAGTGACGGTTGATCATCCCCGCGAACCCGCGGTGCGAGTCGCCGGCGCGCAGGAGCTTCGAGCCCATCATCGGGGAGAGGGTCAGGGCGACGATGCCCGAAACGACGACGGCGCCCGCGAGCGTGAGCGCGAACTCGCGGAAGAGGGTGCCGGTGAGCCCGCCCTGGAGCGCGACCGGGGTGTACACGGCCGCGAGGGTGATCGTCATGGCGATGATCGGTCCGACGAGCTCGCGCGCTCCCAGGAGCGCCGCGCGGAAGGCCGTCTCGCCGCGCTGCAGGTGCCGTTCGATGTTCTCCACCATCACGATCGCGTCGTCGACCACGAGGCCGACCGAGAGCACGACCGCGAGGAGCGTGAGCAGGTTGATCGTGAACCCCGCGACCGCCATGAGGAACACGGCGCCGACGAGCGAGATCGGGATCGCGACGACGGGGATGATCACCGAGCGCAGCGAGCCGAGGAAGAGGAAGATCACCACGACGACGATGAGGAGCGTCTCGAGCAGGGTGCTCAGGACCTCCTGGATGGCGTCGCGGATGTAGGCGGTGGAGTCGTACGGGATCCCGACCTCCATCCCGGCCGGGAGCTGGGCGCGGATGTCCGGGATCGCCTCGCGCACCTTGCCGATGACGTCGAGGGAGTTCGCGGTCGGCAGGACCCAGATCCCCATGAACGTGGCGGTCTGGCCGTTGAAGCGCACGTCCTCGTCGTAGTTCTCCGCGCCGAGCACGACGTCCGCGATGTCGCCGAGCCGGACGACCCCGCCGGCGTCCTCCTTCACCACGAGGCGGCGGAACTCCTCCGCCGACTGCAGGTCGGTGTTCGCGACGAGGTTCACCGACACCATCGAGCCCTTGGTCTTGCCGAGGGCCGAGAGGTAGTTGTTCCGCGCGAGGGCGTCGCGGACCTGGGACGGGGCGATGCCGCGCGCCGCCATCTTGTCCGGGTCGAGCCACACGCGCATGGCGAACGTCCGGTCCCCGAGGATGTCGGCGCGCTGGACGCCGTTGATCGCGGAGAGCCGGGGCTGCACCACGCGGGTCAGGTAGTCGGTGATCTGGTTCTGGTCGAGGTCGGAGGACGCGAAGCCGATGTACATCGCCGCGAACTGGTTGTCCGCGGTCTCGAGCTCGATGATCGGCGCCTCGGCCTCGGGGGGGAGGTCGTTCCTCACCTGGGCGACCTTGGCCTGAATCTGCGTGAGCGCCGAGTCCGTGTCGTAGTTGAGCTTCAGGTGGACGGTGATCGTGCTCACGCCCTGGGCGCTCGACGACTCCATGTAGTCGATGCCGTCGGCCGATGCGATCACCCGCTCGAGCGGCGTCGAGATGAACCCGCGCACGAGGTCGGCGTTCGCGCCGACGTACGCGGTCGTCACGCGGACGACCGCGATGTCGCTGCGCGGATACTGGCGGACCGAAAGCGAGCGGATCGACTGCAACCCCGCGATCAGGATCACGAGGCTGACGACCGCGGCGAGGACGGGCCGCTTGACGAAGAGATCGGTGATCTTCATCAGCTCTCCTGGGGCTTGGGCGCCGGGTCGTTCGACGGCTGCACCTGGTTGTTGACCTGGACGGCGGCGCCGTTGCGGAGCTTGAACGCGCCGGAGGTCACGACCTGCTCCCCGGCCTTGAGCCCGGACAGCACCGAGACCTGGTCGCCGCGGGCCGGCCCGAGCTTCACGAACTGCTGGCGGACGCCGAGATAGGTGCCGCCCGTGGGGGCCTTCATCTCCTCGACGATGAACACGGAGTCGCCGTAGGGGGCGTAGAGGATCGAGGAGGCCGGAATCACGAGCGCCGAGCCGACCTGGCCGACCTCGATCCGGGTCTCGACGAACATCCCCGGGTGGAGCTTCCGGTCCGGGTTCGGGATCGTCGCCTGGACGCGGACGTTGCGCGTCGCCTCGTCGACGACCGAGTCGACCGCGTTGACGCGGCCGCGGACCTCGATCGGCGGGACGCCGTCCGAGCGCACGGCGACCTCGATCCCGAGCTTCAGGTGCTCGATCTCCTGCTGCGGGAGCGAGAAGTTGACGTAGATCGGGTCGAGCGACTGCAGCGGCACCACGGGGTCGCCGCTGTTCAGGTACTGGCCGAGGTTGACCTGTCGGATGCCCAGGACCCCCGAGAACGGCGCGCGGATCGTCTTGCGATCGATCGTCGCGCGGATCTCGCCCAGCCGCGCGTCGGCGGACTTGAAGCCGGCCTCGGCGGAGTCGAGCTCGGCGCGCGAGGTGACCCCCTTGTCGTGCAGGCCGCGCACCCGCTCGAGGCTCAGCCGCGCGAGCTCGCGCTCGGCCTCCGCCGCGCGAAGCTGCGCCTGCTCCTGCTTGGTGTCGAGCTCGACGAGGACGTCCCCCTTCGCCACCACCTTGCCGGAGTCGAACGCGATGCGGGAGACGATCCCGGGGAGATCGGAGCTCACGGTGACGCCCTGCACGGCGGCGAGGCTGCCGATCGCGCTGAGCGACTCGTTCCAGGGCTCCTCCTTCGCGAGCAGGGTCGTGACCGCTTCGGGAGGGGGCGCGAAGGAGGCGGCTCCGGCGATCGCGGCCCGGATCTGCTGGTACTTCACGAAACCGAGCGCGACGGTGAACACCCCCATCGCGATCAGCAGGATCATCATGCGCTTGGCCATGGCTCTCGCTCCTTCACTCGACCCCGAGTGCTTCTTGCCACTCGATACCACGCTGTTTCAGCAGAAAACCCGTCACGCGTGCCAACTCCGTGCCCGCGATCTGGTAGTCCGTTCGCGAGGAGATCTCCGCGAGTCTCGCGCGGGCCAGGTCGTTTTGACGCGTCAGCACCAGGAAATTCGTGGAATACCCGACCGCGAAGCGGTCCCTTTCCGCGCCGAGCTGCACCTCGGCCGACTCCCGCTCGGCCCGTGCCGCCTCGTGGCGCTGGAGCGCGGTGCGGACGGCGGCGACCGCATCCAGGACCTCCCCCCGGACGGAGTTGCGGGCGCTCGCCAGCTCCGCCTCGGCCCGGCGCTCGGCGCTCCGGGCGGCCAGGCTCGCCGCCTTCGCGGACCGGTTCCCCAGCGACACGGTCAGCGACAGCCCCACACGGGCGTCGTCGAGATCGCCGTCGCCGAGGACGGAATACGAGCGCCCGAGCCCGCCCTGGACCCGCTCGTTCAGGGAGGGGTTGAGTGCGGTCCCCGCGAGGCCGTAGCGGTCGTAGGAGACGAAGGCGTCGAGCGCGGGCTTCACCGTGTTCGCCGCGAACGCGGTCTCGGCCTTGCGCCGCTCGGCCGCCGCGGCGGCCTCCTCGAGCTCGGGGCGCGACGCCAGAGCCTGCTCCATCGCCGCGGCGACGTCGAGCTCCATCGGCCGCACGTCGGCGTGATCCGCGGGAACCACCGACCGGGTCCACGCGTCGGCGTCCGCGTCGGAGAGGATCAGCACCTTGAGCGCGCTCTCGAGGCGCGAGACGTTCTCCCGCGCCGCCAGAAGCTCCCCCCGGCGACGCTCGATCTCCGCCTTGGGCTGCGCCGCTTCGGTGACCGGCGCGGCGCCGTTGTCGATCCGGATCTTCGTGTCGGCGAGCTGCTGCTCGGCGAGGGCGAGGGATTCCTCGCGGACCCCCACTTCCTCCCGGGCGGCGACGAGCGACCAGTAGGCGCGCTCGACGGCGGCGACCGTCTCGATCACCTCGCGTCGGAGCGAGGCCCCCGCCCGCCCGCGCTCGGTGCCGGCGACGGTCAGCGCGAGGCGCGACTCGTCCACCTCCCGGCCCCGGAGCAACGGCTGCCGGAACTCCACTCCGACCGCGGTGTCGTAGGCCGGGGTCAGGAGGGTGTAGATGTCGTTGCTCGTCGTCCGGACGAGCGACGTGCGCACGACGACCGAGCCGCCGGACTTCAGCCGTTGTGTCACCGAAGCGTCACCGGAGACCGACTCCTGGGTCGACGCGAGCTCCCCTTCCGGGGCGCCTGTGAAGGAAGAATTCAGGGGTTCGCTGGCCTGGCGCCACGACGCGTTGGCGCCGAGGGTCGGATCGTAGGCGCCCTGCGCCCCGAGCAAGTCCGCATCCGCGATGGCGAACGACTCCCGCTCGACGCGGAGATTCTCATTCTTATGAAGGGCGCTCGCGACGGCGTCGGAAAGCGTGAGCGACCATGCAGTAGCCGCCGAAGAGGCAGCCAGGATCACACTTGCGGCAATCATGTGGGGGCCTGTCTCCGTCGGTGCGCGGAGTTGCGCACCACCAGCAAGACGTTTGGTGCACGGAGGTTTCGACACCCCTCAGCGAACTTCGTTGCGGTGGCACCTCTCGCACTCCCCGAGGGGGAACGCGACGCGACGATGGCAGGCCCCGCAGGACTTCCCCGAGGAGATCTCGAGCATCGACATCCGCTCGGCTCCGGCGCGGTTGGGGAAGATGTCCGGGTGGCAGACCTCGCAGCCGTTCCAGACGGCGTGCTTCAGGTGGGAGAACCGCACGTCGGTCATCCAGGCGCGCGACGCGATCGTGACGTCCTTGTCCATCTTCAGCGGGGGGCGCGGGATGGAGATCCCGTCCATGAAGTCGAGGGGACGGATCGACCCCGCCGCCTCCGCGGCTTCCCAGTCCACCGCCGACGCGACGCCCCGGCGGGGGAGGTCCCGCGCGAACGACTCGTAGTCCTGCTTCCTCCGTTCGGCGTCGCCGCGGGTGTGGCAACGTTCGCAGGTCGATCCGGAACCCGCCGCCGGGCGCTCCCCGCAGGAGGCGAACGCCGTCGTCCCGTTGTGGCAGGCGCCGCAGTGGAACCCGCTCCGGTTCGTCTCCGCGGTGATCCCGGTTCCCTTCACCTCCATCGCGAAGCCCACGTCCACGTGGCACAGGCGGCAGGTGTAGCGCGCGCGATGGCGCCAGTGGTCGAACTGGGCCGGCTGCATCCCCGCCTTCGCCGCACGCTGCTTGAGGACGACGCGGCCGTGGTCGGCCGGGTCCTCGAAATTCCACCCGAGGACGTCGCCGCCGACGACGGCGACGAGACCCGCCAGGGCGATCGTCCGCACCCCTCGCATCGGTTCAGGGCTTCTGGCGCGCTTCGAGGACGTAGACGAACAACTTCCGGCACGCGTCGAGGCGCTTGCCGTAGACCTTGCGCTCGGTCTCGGAGAGCTTGTCGATCGTCGGCTTGAGGTCGTCGCTGCGCTTCACGAGCGCCTTGAGGTCCTGGTCGGAGAGTCCGCTCGCCTCCTGCGTCTTCGCGCAGATGTCCGCGAACTCCTCCTTCCAGTCCTTCGGTCTGGGCCTGGACTCCGACGCCGTCGGCGCGGGCGGCGGCGCCGCGCCGTCCGCCGCGAGCGAGAAAGCCGCGAGGAGCACGAGGGAGGCGGTCATGGCGCCTGGGGCTTCACGTGGCAGCGCTGGCAGTCCTGGAGGGGGAACGCCACCGTCACGTGACAGGCACCGCAGAACTTCCCGTCGAAGATCTCCCCCATCGTGTACTTCGTCGCTCCCTTCTTCACCGCGCCGAAGATGTCGGGGTGGCACAGCTCGCAGCCGTTCCAGACGGTGTGCTTCGCGTGGGAGAAGATGATGTCGGGCATCCCCCGCTGCTCGGGGGTGAGATCGAAGTCCTTCTGGGCGGCGAGGGTCGCCCGCGGCACCGACACGCCCGCGAGCACGTCGACGGGCGTCACCTTGCCGTCGGCCTCGGCCTTCTCCCAGTCCACGCCGTTGCCGAACCGCCCCTTCGGGAACCCCCGCGTGAAGGTCGCGAAATCGTAGGCACGCGCCACGTTCTTCCCGAGGGAGTGGCACCGCAGGCAGCTCGACTTCGGCGCGCGCGCGTCGCTCGCGTTGCACGACTCGAAGACCTTGTCGCCCCCGTCCGTCGTCTTCCCGTTGTGGCAGGCGCCGCAGTAGAACCCCGCGGCGTTGTCGGCGGCGGTGATCCCGGTCCCCCCCGGCGACATCGCGAAGCCGACGTCCACGTGGCACAGCCGGCACGTGAACTTCGCGCGGTGCAGCCAGTGGTCGAATACGACCGGCGCGAGACCGGCCTTCTCGGAGGCGTTGTTCAGGACGACGCGCCCGAACTCGTGCGGGAGCGGCCGGCGCTTCTTTCCCGCGCCCTGCTCGGCGCCGGCGGCGAGGGTGGCGAGTGCGAGGACGAGGATCCAGGCGAAACGTGGATGGTTCACACGGCCCCCTGTCGGATGTGGAGGCCGACTGTAGCGGCGGGAGGGCGACCCCCTCCGTGAGATCGGTCAAGCCGGCGTCGAGTGTCTCGGCGATGCCGCCAGGCACGTCGACGCGGCCTCACAATCCTCGCATCCGTGTTCTGCGGGGGTGCGGGCGTCGTCGGGGATGACGAGGCGGCCGGACCGAACGCGCTCGAGGAGCGCGATCATCCGCTTGACGGTCGCCGGGCTCGCGCCGTGCTCCATCATGCAGGCGTCCGCGGCCGCCGTGTCGGGATCGACGCCGAAGACCTCGACGAGGACGTCGCGAAGGGTGTCGTAGCTGCGGAGCAGGCACTCGGCGACGGCGACCCCCGCCGGGGTCAACGACACGACGCCGTAGGGCTCGTGATCGACCAGGTCGAGGTCCTTCAGCTTCTTGAGGACTCCGGAGACGGTCGCCGGGCTCACCCCGAGCGCCTCGGCAAGGTCCCGGGACTTCGCGACCTGGTGACGCCCGCGCACCTCGTAGAGCGTCTTCAGGTACATCTCGTGGGTCGAGGAGATCGGTTTTTCCCGGTGCATGCAGGGTCATGCTACGCCATGAGTTACGCGAAGCCAAACAAAGTTAGGCAGCCCTAAACATAGGTCAATCCGGCTATTTTCGGTGCACCGAACATTGGCTACGTTCCTCGCGGATCGGACGCGGAGGAACGATGACCGCCCTCGCCAGCCTGGCCTTGATCGCGCTCACCTCGACGCACGCGGCCGCACAGGAGCGGAGCACCATGGACGCCGGCCTCGACGTCGCGCTCCGTCTCGAGGGTGCGTCCGGGCCCCCGGAGCGTCGCGCCCTGACACGGATCCGCCCGACGCTGACGATCCGCCCGGCGGACGGCTGGACGCTCGTGGCGCAGGGACAGCTGTACGGGGCTTCGGAGTCCGACACCCCGCGCAGCGCCGACCTCTATCAGGGGTTCGCGCAGCTCGCGCGGGAGCGCTTCGAGCTCCGGCTCGGCCGACAGGAGCTCGTCCTCGGCAGCGGCTTCCTCCTCGGCGCCGACGAGCGCTTCGACGGCGCCGCGTACGACGCGATCCACGCGATCGTCCGGCCCCGCCCGGGACTCGCCGTCGCGGCGTTTTGCGGCCGCTCGGTCTCGGCGCTCTCCCCGGAGCCGGGCGGGATCGTGGCGGGTGTCGTCGTCGGCGTCGCACGTGAGGGCAAGGGCGTCGAGGCGTATGCCATCGACGACGGCGGGGCCGCGACGAGCCTCGGGGCCCGTGCGGTCGCGCGGCGCGGCGCGCTCGCCGTCGAGGTCGAGCCGGTCTTCCAGTCCGGCGGGGCGTGGGGCGGCCACGTCGAGCTCACCTACGCGCTGGAGCGCGGTGCCTTCCGCCCGCGCCTCACCCTGGGGCACGCCGTCGCGAGCCCGGCGTTCCTGCACCCCCGCCACGACACCTCACAGGTCGGCGACATGGGAGTGATCCCCGACCTCTCCGGCTTCGCCGCGGGAGCGTCCGTCGCCAGGGGGCTTCGCGCCACCTCGCTCGCCGCGGAGATCCCGCTGGGATCGAGGGCCGGCTTGTCGCTCACCCTTCGTCGCTTCGGCGCCGCGGAGGTGACGGGAGCGTCGTCGCGCGACGTCGGCCGCGAGATCGACGCTGTGGCCACGGTGCGCCTGTCCGACGCGCTCGAAGTGGCGGTGAGCGTCGACCGGTTCGACGGAGGCGACTTCCAGCGTGAGGCGACCGGCGAGGGCCTGCGCGTTCGGTACGGGTTCGCGGCGCTGCGCTGCCGCTTCTAGCCGCCGTTCTGCAGCGTCGCCAGGCGATCGCGGTAGGCACCTTTCACCGCGACGTACTCCGCGTGGTCGAGCATCAGCTCCGAGGCGATCTTCCCGATCGTGCCTTCCTCGGCCGACGAGATCACGTGGTCCGCCGCGGAGACCGCGAACAGGCAGTGCAGCAGCCCGATCCGCTGCTCGACCGACGCGATCTCCCGGAACTCCCGGGTGACCAGGAAGTTCTCGACGCCGCCGAAGAGCAGGCTCTGGGTCTTGGCCATCTGCACGACCATGACCGCCTGCTCCTCCGGGAGCGCCCCTTTCTCCATGACGATCCGCTCCATCGTCCGCGTCTCGTCCTCGCTGACCTTCAGATCGGCGGACGCCACGCGGGTGAGAAGGTAGGCGAACGCCGCGAGGTAACGCGCGCGCTCGGGGTCGAGCCGGTCGAGCGACGCCGCGATCCGGCGCACGGTCTCGGTGTCCCCCGCCGCGGTCGCGGGCGCCTTCGCGCGGATGCCCAGCGTGTCGAGGATTCCCATCGCGACCTCCGGGGTCAGTA
>DASVAW010000115.1 GCA_036376135.1 Candidatus Polarisedimenticolaceae bacterium
TGGATTACACGTTCCGTCGCTCGGCGAGCAGCCGCTGGCACCCCCGGCTCATCGTGGACGTCTTCCACCTGTTCAGCGAGCGGGAACCGGTGGACGTCGACCAGGTTCACTACTTCAACGCCGACGACAGCGGCAATCCGATCAACCCGAACCCGACGTACGGCCAGCCGACGCGGTACTTCCCGCCGACGACGGTCCGCCTGGGCCTCGAGGTGAGCTTCTAGCCCGCCATCGAGCTCAGGAACTCCGCGTTGTCCTTCGTCTTGAGCATCTTGTCCCGGAGCAGCTCCATCGCCTCGACGGGGCTCATCTGCTGGAGGACCTTGCGGAGGACCCACGCCCGGTCGAGCTCCTGCTTGCTGAGAAGCAGCTCTTCCTTGCGGGTTCCGGAGTGCTGGAGATCGATCGCCGGGAAGACGCGCCGGTCGGCGAGGCGCCGGTCGAGGTTGATCTCCATGTTCCCGGTTCCCTTGAACTCCTCGAAGATCACGTCGTCCATGCGCGAGCCGGTGTCGATCAGCGCCGTCGCCATGATCGTCAGCGAGCCCCCCTCCTCGACGTTGCGCGCGGCGCCGAAGAAGCGCTTGGGCTTCTGGAGCGCGGCCGCGTCGATGCCCCCGGACATGATCCGGCCGGTCGTCGGCTGCACCGCGTTGTAGGCGCGCGCCAGGCGCGTGACCGAGTCGAGGAGGAGCACGACGTCGCGCTTGGCCTCCACGAGCCGCTTGCAGCGCTCGAGGACCATCTCGGCGACCTGGACGTGGCGCTGGGCGGTCTCGTCGAAGGTCGACCAGATGACCTCCCCCTTGACCGTGCGGCGCATGTCGGTGACCTCCTCGGGACGTTCGTCCACGAGGAGGACGATCAGGACCATCTCGGGGTGGTTCACCGCGATCGAGTTCGCGATGTGCTGGAGCATCATCGTCTTCCCCGTCCGCGGCGGGGAGACGATCAGCCCGCGCTGGCCGCGGCCGAGCGGGGTCATGAGATCGATCACGCGCCCCGTGACGTCGGGGCCGGCGGTCTCGACGCGGATCTTCCCCTCCGGATAAAGCGGCGTCAGGTTGTCGAAGGTCTTCCGGCCGCGGATCGTCTCGGGGTGGAGGCCGTTCACCGCGTCCAGGCGCGCGAGGGCGAAGTAGCGCTCCCCCGGCTTGGGCGGTCTCACCTGCCCCACGACGTGGTCGCCGGTGGTGAGGCCGAAGCGCCGGATCTGGTTCGGCGAGACGTAGACGTCGTCGGGGCCGGGAAGGTAGGACAGCTCGCGGGCCCGCAGGAAGCCGTACCCGTCGGAGAGCTTCTCGAGGACCCCCTCGCAGAGGATCGCCCCGCCCGAGCCCGCCTGGGCCTGCAGGATCCGGTAGAGCAGCTCCTGCCTGCGCAGCGTGCCCGCCCCTTCGACCTCGAACCCGGAGGCGATCCGCACGAGTTGCCCCGCGTCCATCGCCTTGAGCTCGCGCATGTCCATCACGTTCATCGCCGTCCCTCGCGGAGCGCCGCATCGAGGTGACGCCAGACCTCGGCGACCCCCAGCCCCGTCTCCGCAGACACCATCACCGGCCCCTCCGTCTCGTCCGGAAAGGCCCGTTTCAAGGCCGCCGCCGACTTCGCGCGCTCGTTCCCCGAGAGCTTGTCGGCCTTCGTCGCGACCACCAGGTGCGGCACGTCGCGGTCCTCGAGCCAGGTCTTCATCATCTTGTCCATGTCCGTCGCCTCGTGGCGCGCGTCCACGAGCAGGATGCCGATCGCCAGATGCTCCCGGTGGCGCTCGAGGTATCCCTCGACCATCGGGCCCCACTCCCTCCGCACGCGCTCGGGGACCTTCGCGTAGCCGTAGCCGGGGAGGTCGACGAACCACACCGCGTCGTTGATGCGGTAGAAGTTGACGCTCTGCGTCCTCCCCGGGGTCGACGAGGTTCTCGCCAGGCCCTGCTTTCCCAGCAGCCGGTTGATCCACGACGACTTGCCGACGTTCGACCTCCCGAGGAACGCGACGTGCGGCCCCGGGGCCTTCGGCTCGTCCTTCGCGGCGAAGGCCGAACACTCGAATCGGCAGCTCTCGATCTTCAATGCGTCACGGGGCCGTCCGCGGCGGGCCGATCCTCGGCCGAGTCCGGATCCGCGGGAACCTCCTCCGCCGGAAGGCGCCCCGCGAGCGCGATCTCGAGCACTTCGTCCATCGTCTCGACGAGCCGGAACGTCATCTGCTTTCCGATCTCGTCGGGGACCTCGGCGAGGTCCTTCTCGTTCTCCTTCGGGAGGATCACCGTGGTCGCGCCGTAGCGGTGCGCCGCGAGGACCTTCTCCTTGAGGCCGCCGATCGGCAGCACCTTCCCGCGCAGCGTGATCTCCCCCGTCATCGCGACGTCCGGGCGGACCGGGACGCCGGTGAGCAGCGAGGTGAGGGCCGTCGCGAGCGTGATCCCCGCCGAAGGGCCGTCCTTGGGGATCGCCCCTTCCGGCAGGTGCACGTGGATGTCGTATTTCCGGTGGAACATCGGGTCGATGCCCAGCGCCTCGGCGCGCGAGCGGATGAACGACATCGCCGCCTGCGCCGACTCCTGCATCACCTCGCCGAGCTGTCCGGTGAGGGTGAGCCTTCCCCGGCCGCGCATGAGGGTCGCCTCGGTCGGCAGGATCTCGCCGCCGACCTCGGTCCACGCGAGGCCGGTCGCCACGCCCACCTCGGGGCGGCGCTCGATCTCGCGCGGCGGGTGGTAGTGCGGGACGCCGAGCATCTCGACGACGCGGGCGGGGCCGATCCGGACCTCCTTGGGCGTCTCGCCGGCCACGACCTGGCGGGCGATCTTCCGGCAGATCGAGGCGACCTCGCGCTCGAGGGAGCGCACCCCCGCCTCGCGGGTGTACCGCTCGATCAGCTCGCGGATCGCGTCCTCCTCGACCACGACCCCGGCCTTCTCGAGCCCGTGGTTTCGGATCTGCTTCGGGACGAGGTACTTCTCCGCGATCGCCATCTTCTCCGGGAGGGTGTACCCGGCGAGACGGATCACCTCCATGCGGTCGCGCAGCGCCGGCGGGATCGTGTGCATCACGTTCGCCGTGGCGATGAACATCACCTCGCTCAGGTCGAACTCCGTGTCGAGGTAGTGGTCGACGAAGGAGTGGTTCTGCTCGGGATCGAGGACCTCGAGCAGCGCCGCCGAGGGATCGCCGCGGAAGTCCGCGGCCATCTTGTCGACCTCGTCGAGCAGGAAGACCGGGTTCTTCGTCCCCGCCTTCTTCATCATCTGGAGGATCTGCCCGGGGAAGGCGCCGATGTAGGTGCGCCGATGACCGCGGACCTCGGCCTCGTCGCGCACGCCCCCCAGCGACAGCCGCACGAACTCGCGACCGGTCGCCCGCGCGATCGACTTCGCGAGGGAGGTCTTCCCGACGCCGGGAGGGCCGGCGAAGCAGAGGATCGAGCCCTTCATCTTCTTGACGAGGCGGCGAACCGCGAGGAACTCGAGGATGCGCTCCTTGACCTTCTCGAGGCCGTGGTGGTCCTCGTTGAGGATCTTCTCGGCGCGCTTGATGTCGGTGAGCTCGCGCGACTTCTTGTGCCACGGGACCGCGAGCAGCCACTCGAGGTAGTTGCGCGAAACGGTGGCCTCCGCCGAGACGGGGGGCATGACCTCCAGGCGCTTGAGCTCCTGCAGGGCCTTCTCCTTCGCCTCGGCGGGCATCTTGGCCCGCTCGATCTTCTGGCGGAACTCCTCGTTCTCGTTGACGCGTTCGTCCTTCTTGCCCAGCTCCTGCTGGATCGCCTTGATCTTCTCGTTGAGGTAGTACTCCTTCTGGGCCTTCTCCATCTGCTTCTTGACGCGGTTGTTGATCTTCTTGTCGACGCGGAGCTTCTCGATCTCGGCGTCGAGCAGGCGTCCGACGGCCTCGAGGCGCTCCTTGGCGCCGACCGTCTCGAGCAACGCCTGCTTGTCGTCGGCGCCGACGGGCAGGTGTGCGGCGATCGTGTCCGCCAGGCGACTGGAGTCGGCGATCTTGAGCGTCGAGTACATCGTCTCGTACGGGAGCCCCGGCGAGAACTTGATGTAGCGCTCGAACAGCGCGGAGACGCGGGCGACGGTCTCCTGGAGATCCTCCGCGACCTCCGGGACGCGCTCCATGTCCTTCACGACCGCTCGGAAGAACCCCTCCGCGTCCTCCTCCACCTCGAGCATCCGCCCGCGGTGCACGCCCTCGACGAGCAGCTTCACGTTGCCGTTCGGGAGCTTGAGGTGCTGGACGATCGTCGCCACGGTGCCGACCGAGTTCAGCTCGGCCGGACCGGGATTGTCCAGCCGCGGATTGCGCTGGGCCGTCAGGAACAGGCGTTTCTCCCCGGCGAGGGCGCGCTCCACGGCGAGCAGCGACGAGCGCCTCCCGACGACGAAGGGGACCATCGTGTGCGGGAAGACGACGATGTCCCGGAGCGGGACGACGGGCAGAGCGGTGACGTCGGCGGCGGAGCGCTTCGAGCGTTCCTCCATGGGGGTTCCTCCGGTCTGGGATCGAGTCGGAAGGAAACGGGCGCCTAGCCGGCCTTTTCCATCACGACGAGGGGGGTCGCCTTGTTCAGGACGACGTCGCGGGTGACGACGACCTCCTTGACGCCCGTCTGCGAAGGCAGATGGAACATCAGGTCCAGCATGAGCTCCTCCAGAATCATCCGGAGGCCGCGGGCCCCGATCTTCCTCTCCACCGCCTGCTGGGAGACGGCTTCGAGGGCGTCGTCGGTGAACCTCAGAGATGCCCCTTCGAACTCGAAGATTTTCTGGTACTGCTTGACGAGTGCGTTCTTGGGCTCGGTCAGGATGCGGATCAGGGACGGGACGTCGAGCTCGTCGAGCGCCGCCACCACGGGGAGGCGTCCGACGAACTCGGGGATCATGCCGAACTTGATGAGGTCGCCGGGTTGCCCCTGGGCGAGCGTGCCGCCGATGTCCTTCTCGCGGCGCCCCTTGACCTCGGCGTTGAACCCCATCGCCTTGCGCCCGATGCGCTGCTCGATGATGGAGTCGAGCCCGACGAAGGCTCCGCCGCAGATGAAGAGGATGTTCGTCGTGTCGACCGGGACGAACTCCTGGTGCGGGTGCTTGCGTCCCCCCTGCGGCGGCACGTTGGCGACGGTCCCCTCGAGGATCTTGAGGAGCGCCTGCTGCACCCCTTCCCCCGAGACGTCGCGGGTGATCGAGGGGTTTTCGCCCTTGCGGGCGATCTTGTCGACCTCGTCGATGTAGATGATGCCGCGCTGGCACTTCTCGACGTCGTTCCCCGCCGCCTGCAGCAGCTTGAGGATGATGTTCTCGACGTCCTCGCCGACGTAGCCGGCCTCGGTGAGGGTGGTCGCGTCGACGATCGCGAACGGAACCGACAGCAGGCGTGCGAGGGTCTGCGCGAGGAGCGTCTTGCCGGAGCCGGTCGGGCCGATCAGGAGGATGTTCGACTTCTGGATCTCGACGTCGTTGCGCCGACGCGACATCTCGTTGCGCTTGTAGTGGTTGTAGACCGCGACGGCGAGCCGCTTTTTGGCCGCGTCCTGCCCGACCACGTATTCATCGAGGAAGTTCTTGATCTCCTGGGGCTTGGGAAGGCGCATCCGGCCTTCCTGATCCTCGTGCTCCTTCTCCTCGGCGATGATGTCGAGGCAGATGTCCACGCATTCGTCGCAGATGTAGACGGTCGGGCCGGCGATGAGCTTGCGGACGTCCCGCTGGCTCTTGTTGCAGAACGAGCACTTGAGGCCTTCGCCGTCCGGTTTCTTGCGCGACATCGAGGGAAGCTCTCCTCAGGCCCGCTCGCGGATCACCTGGTCCACGATGCCGTATTCGACCCCCTGGGAAGCCGACATGATGTAGTCGCGGTCGGTGTCCTTCGAAATCCGCTCCGCGTCCTGCCCGGTGTGCCGCACGAGGATGTCGTTGAGCATCTCGCGGATCCGCAGGATCTCGCGGGCGTGGATCTCGATGTCCGTCGCCTGCCCCGAGACCCCGCCGAGGGGCTGGTGGATGAGGATCCTGGCGTTGGGAAGCGCGTACCGCTTCCCCTTCGTGCCCGCCGCCAGCAGCACGGCCGCCATGCTCGCGCACTGGCCGACGCAGAAGGTGCTGATGTCGGGCTTGATGAACTGCATCGTGTCGTAGATCGCGAGCCCCGCCGTGACCGACCCCCCGGGGGAGTTGATGTAGATCGAGATGTCCTTGTCGGGGTCCTCGGCCTCGAGGAACAGCAGCTGCGCGATGACCAGATTGGCGACGTGATCGTCAATCGGGGTCCCGATGAAGATGATGTTGTCCTTCAGCAGGCGCGAATAAATGTCGTAAGCGCGCTCGCCTCGGCTGGTCTGCTCGACCACCATCGGGATCAAGGGCATGCGTCACTCCGCCCGGCGAATATTAGCAACCGAGGTCAGGAAGTCAAGCGATTTCTCTCTAACCATCTGAATCTCAAGGGCTTGCATACCTGCCCCCTTGGAGAGCCGCTCGCGGACCGCAGCCGGCTTTTCGCCGATGCGCTCGGCTTCCCGGCTGATCCGGGCTTCCACCTCCGCGCGATCGACGGTGATCGACTCGGCCTTCGCCACCGCGTCGAGGACCAGCCGCGCGTGCACGGTCTTGCGCGCCGGCTCCTCCTGGCGGTCCCGGGCGGCCTTCCAGTCGATCTCGGCCGTCCTGGGGTCGACCCCGTGGTACATCATCGCGCGAACCATGTCCTCCAGCCGCTCCCGGATCTCGTCCTCGACGAGGATCTCCGGGAGGGCGACCGGATTCTCCAGAAGGACCTTGTCCAGAACCGCCTGCCTCGTGGCGGAGCGCACCTCGGCGAGCTTCCGATCCTCGAGATCCCTGCGGATCCGCTCCCGGAGCGCCGCGAAGCTCTCGAAGTCCCCCATGTCCTTGGCGAACTCGTCGTCGAGGGCGGGGAGCTCGCGGCGTTTCACCTCGTGCACGTGGATTTGATACCGCGCGTTTCGCCCGGCGAGCCTCTCGATCGCGAAGTCCGCGGGGTAAACGACGTGAAAGTCGAGATCGTCCCCCGGTTTCGCCCCGTGGATGGCGTCGTTGAAGGCGGGGACCTGGTCGGTGAGCCCTACCTCGAGCATCGCCCGCTCGCGGGTCCTGGGCTCCTCCCCGTCGACCGCCTCGGTCACGTCGGCGACGAGGAGGTCCCCCGCGGCGGCCGCCCTCCCCTCCTCGGCGAGGTAGCGGGCGTGGGCGTTTCGGAGCTGGTCGAGCGCCTCGTCGATCTCCGCCTCGCCCACCTGGGGCGCGGACTCCCGAACCTCGACCCCCTTGTAGTCCTTGACCGCGAACTCGGGGAGGACCTCGAAAGTCGTCTTGAAGGTGAACGGCTGCCCTTCCTCGGCCTTCAACTCGTCGAGGACGGGATCGCCCAGGGGGCGGAACCCCTTCTCGCGCGCCGCCTCCGCGTAGAGACGGGAGACGAGGCGCTCCCGGACGTCGTCCTGGATCTCCTTCGCGAAGCGTTTGCGCACGAGGTCGACGGGGACCTTCCCCTGCCGGAAGCCGGGGATGCGCACCTGGGAGGCCCATCGGCGCACCACCGCTTCGGTCTCCCGCGAGACCTCGTCTTCCGATGCCTCGATGGAGAGGGTTTTCTTGACGGGGCTGATTTCGGTGACTTCGATCTTCATGGGAACCCCTGCGGCGCCGCGAAGGAAGGTCGGTGTCGCGCCGGGATGGTGAGCCGCCCAGGAATCGAACCTGGAACCCGCAGATTAAGAGTCTGCTGCTCTGCCAATTGAGCTAGCGGCCCGTCGGATGCCTTCCCGATGGAAGGCCGCACACCTTAGCACAGCGCTGCCAGCGAACATTGGGGTGGGTGAGGGGATTCGAACCCCCGACGGCCAGATCCACAGTCTGGAGCTCTACCAGGCTGAGCTACACCCACCACACCTTGCGGGACGGCTCGACGTGGCGCGCCTGGAGGGCTTCGAACCCCCGACCCGCGGCTTAGAAGGCCGCTGCTCTGTCCCCTGAGCTACAGGCGCCTTCCGAGCCCGGGTACGGCCCGTCTCGTCGGCCAACCCGCGCGGACTCTAACGGAATCGGGGGTCCGTCGCAAGAATGCCCCGCCGGACGCGTGGTCCGGCGGGGCGTTCCCGATTGGTGCGCGTGGCAGGATTTGAACCTGCGACACCTAGCTCCGGAGGCTAGTGCTCTATCCGGGCTGAGCTACACGCGCGAATCTTCGATCTTCCGACCGCCGTCGTCCTGCGCCGCGACGTTTGGTCGGGGCGGAGGGATTTGAACCCCCGACCACCTGCTCCCAAAGCAGGCGCGCTACCGGGCTGCGCTACGCCCCGAGG